>CAIJLM010000497.1 GCA_903821495.1 uncultured Chthonomonas sp.
AGAACCTCTGTAGCGCCCGAAAAGGCGTTCGACGTGAAGTTGCGCCTCGTGCAAGATAAGCGTGTCATTCACCGCCTCTGTAAAAATTTCGACCACACGCGCCAGACGCGACACGCCTGTTCCCATCTTCAAGTGAGGTCTGTCTACGAGGTGGACATCGCTTCTATGCGGCAGGAGTTCGAGGCGAAGGGTAGGCGACTCGGCAATATTCGCGAGTTATGGCATGGAACGAAAGTGGCGAATCTGCTCTCTATTTTGAAGTCAGGACTTCGCGCCGCTCCTCCCGCCTCCGCAAACATTACAGGGCGAATGTTCGGTCCCGGCGTATACGCTAGCGACCAAAGTACGAAAGCGCTGAACTACAGTTTTGGGTATTGGGACGGAAAGTCAGAGGCGAACTGTTTTCTGCTGGTTGTGGATATGGCGATGGGACGTTCGTATACGCCGAAGTCGTATAGCGAGACGTTGCCAAAGGCGGGATACGATAGCACATACGCCAGAGCGGAGAAATCAGGGGTTCTAAACAACGAAATGATAGCCCCGAACGATTGGCAGGTGAACATTAAATACCTTATTGAGTTCGACGTGAAGAAGGAGGCGTAGCGATGTGCGAGAATATCTTTTTAGAGCGAGTCGAGACGGCGATTCGAGAGCGGGTGAACTCCGCGGAGACGTTTACCGCCTACACGATAACGCAGGAACTACGAGAGGTAGGCATATCCGCTCCGCACGACGCAGTACGCGCTCTGGTGCATCTAATGTTTGGTTACGGGCGGTTGGGAGGCGCGTATACGCGGACGCTCTGCGACGTAGGGGGAGAGCGGGGAGCGGCGTGGGTCTACCATCATTGCGAGAACGACCCGCGCAAGTTCGCGACGCGGTTGAGGCGAACAGGCGGGCATTGGTCTCGCATGGCTAGGCGGTTGTAGGCTAGGCGTTGGCGCGTTTGTGTACGCGCCGTAGCCATTGCGGGCTACTATCTTCGCGCATCCAACCCTAGCCACCTATGCTTCCAACCGTTAGCGACGGAGCTCTCCGCCACAAAATACTCCCCTTCGCGCCATGACAGGAGGGGGTGGTAGTTCTCATCGGAGAGGTAGCGCTCTGGCATAATCCCAGACTCTACAAGTGTTCCCAGCGTGTTGGGAAGTTCGCCATAAGCGAGGCGATAGGCGTATAGGGCGCGACCAATGCCAAGCCGTATGAAATGCGCTTCGTTGTGGTTCTTTACTACACGGTTGCCCTCATCCGGTAGCGCCAGTAGGCGCAACATCTCTATAGCCAACGGTTTCCCATCGCTTTTTGCCACAAAAGTAAGGGTATGCTCTCCTGCCGAAAGGAACAGCGTTCCCAAAAGCAGGTCTGTCTCCTCGTCGCCGCTCCCGAAATCCGCCAAGTTCCGTTGCGAGTTCCCGTCAATCAAAATGTCGAATACGCCATAAGCGGGGGCGCACAGCGCAGTCAATCGCGCCGCATATCTCCCTGCCGTCTCAATATGGAATGGCAGTTCCAACGTGGAATCTGTCTGGCGGGGATGCCATGCCAGAGCGGGGCGACCTCCAAAAAAGCCCTGCGTCTCCACAGAGACCTTGCCGTCGGAGTGTTTCGCTTTCAAGAAGGTTCGCACGAGGTGATGCTGTTCCCAAGGGACGCACCGCTCCGACCAAGCGGGTAGAGCGCCAAAAGGCTTAGGGCTTCCCGTCTGATACCAAAAGGCGACGCTATTAAAGAAGTCAGGGCGCTCAATGTACCAGCCATCCTCCGATTCGGCTTGATTGCCCTTGTGTTCTATCGTCAGTTTGAGCGACTTCGTGAAGCAGACCGGGTCGAGGACGTGCCACCGATAGCAGACCCCGCTATCTCCCGCCTCGTAGCCCTGCCAGCGCGGTTGCCCGAACCAGTGCCCTGTGCGAGGACGAAATCCCCATGCGTCGTTAAAGTAGTCTTCGCTCCCTGTGCCTTGCAGGCTCGGAATCTCCTCGCCATCAATAAAGAAGAAGTCGTCGCCCTCGCCAAACCAGCCGTTCTGCGCCATCGTCACCGACATCACGGTTCCCACATAGTGTCCGATTCCCTCAATGTCCGCGATGAGGTAGTCCCGCCCCATAGTTGCGGGATACTCCTGCCGATAACGGGCGTGGAAGTAGGGGGTATCGGGCGGAAGGGCTTCGAGTTGCACCCAGTCCACCTGCCAGTAGAGTCCGCTTGTGCGGTTGGGGTTGTCGTTCTGAATGACGATACGGGCGGACTTCTCGAAGGGCATACGCCAGTAGCAGGTCAGGCTTCCTGTAGGGGATACCTGCACAGGAAGGCTCTCTACTACTGCGGGCTTGCCCTGCCCCACAGCGAAGAACTCGGCGAGTGGAACCTCAATGGCAGGCTCTTCGCGCCCATCCCAGTAGATGCGAAGGCTAAGGGCGTTCAGTTCGTTCATGCCCCCCGCATGGCTGGTAAACCAGATATGATTGATAACTCCAGGACCTTCGAGAATAGGGAACTCTAACACTTCGCCGGGGAGAAGGGGAGTCATATCAAAGTTGCCATCGCTCCAGTTCGGCTGTTCGTTGCTAGAGATACGACGATTGCGTCCCTGTAACGGGGTGGCGAGAGAGCCGAGAATATCGCCAAAAAGTGACATGAGAAACCTCCTGATGAGTAGCGGGATTGGTTCAGAATTTGACTAGCGGACGACTAACACGTCGCTATTGGGGGCGACACCCACTGACCCGCGAAGGATTAGCTCGGCGGGGAATCGTTCCGTATAGGCTTCGGCGGATAACGTCGCCCCGTCTGTAATAGGGAGTGTGTCTTCACCCC
>CAIJLM010000498.1 GCA_903821495.1 uncultured Chthonomonas sp.
GCCGCGTTCGGTCGCCACTCTCTCTGTAGCGGTTCTTATGCTCGGAAACCAGTCTATTCGGAGTATAGCGATGCTCGCCGCCTCCAGAGACACGCTACGCCAAAAGGTGGAGGGTTATGAACTGCGCCCCGGCGAACTGTGCAACCACTCGCTTATGTGCGCGCGGGCTTCGCAACTGCTGGCGGAGCAGTCTTGCCGCGAAGATAGAGAGGTCGCGTTTGTGGGCGGTCTCCTCCACGATGTGGGCAAACTTGTGTTAGGTCCCTATCTCTCCGAAAGGCTACCCGCCATACACTCTTGCATGGCGGAAGAGGGTTGTTCGTTTGTAGAGGCGAAAAAAGCCGTCGTAGGGTTTGACCATGCCGAGATTGGGGGCAGGATAGCGTTGCACTGGAATCTGCCCTCCCCTCTTGTAAACGCGATTTCTCTTCACCACAACCCAGTGCAGAAGGAGTGCGTCACCCCCTTGGCCGCTATGGTCTATCTCGGAAACCTTATCTGTCGCTCTTTAAGCGACGACCAGTTCGCTGAAAGCCTTACTGGCGAAGTCAACTGTCGCGTTCTGGAAGTGTTAGGCTTGAAGGGACATCAGGTTTCCGCCATTATGCAAAATTTACGAGAACAGAGTGATAAAATTTCTATGCTTGCCGTGGATTAGTCGCGACAATTCCCCAGTTGATTGGAGGTTTTATCTAGTAGCAATTGCAGAATGGATTCTATATACGGAATTGGGATTGGAAAGCCCCTATCCGTTCCTCTATCGGCGCATCGGGACGCTCTTGAGAAATCTAATCTCTTGAGGCGCTAAAAGCGAGACGACAAACAAGGCTATCGCCTTAAACCTAAGAACAACCCGGCTCTGTTTATAAACAGGGACACCTAAAATAAAGACTCAGGAGAAGACAATGGTAACACGAGTATTGGTGACGGATGACGCCCTTTTTATGCGTACTATGCTCAAGAGCATTCTACTACATAAAGGTTATGAAATAGTGGGCGAGGCGGCGAATGGGCGCGAAGCGGTGAGGATGTATCAGGCGCTACATCCGGATATCGTCACGATGGATATCACTATGCCGGAGATGGACGGTATCACCGCCGTAAAAGAGATACTAAAACACGACCCCAATGCGAAAATCATCATGTGCACCGCTATGGGGCAGAAGAGCATGGTTCTTGAAGCGATTGTGGCGGGCGCTAAAGATTTTATCGTAAAACCCTTCAAAGCTGAAAAGGTTCTTGAAGCTGTGCAAAAGTTGGTTAGTTGAAAGGCGGCGTTATAATGAAAGCGGAGTACGTAAACCCGTTTGTGGCGGCGGCTTTCCATGTTCTTAAAGAGCTACTAGACATGGAGCCAAGCAAAGGCGCTCTGAAAATCCGTCGTGAACATTGCACCTCGCAACAGTGCAATGTTATTTTTGGAGTTACGGGAAAAGTTGAAGGGCAGGTAGTCTACGGAATGAACCTCGTGACCGCAGACCGCATTGCGTCTCAGATGTTGGGGCAACCTATAAAGTCGTTTGATAGCCTTGCGGCGAGCGCGATAGGCGAACTAGGCAACATGATAACCGGGAATGCGGGCGGCAGGTTGGCGGACTTGGGCTATCATTGCGATATTACTCCGCCCACCATCGTACGGGGAACTAAAGTAAAAATCAGCACTCTCTGTATTCCCTCTTTAGTGATTCCCATTGAGTTGTCGTTGGGAGTGATTGAGATCGCGGTGAGTTTACAAGAACGTTAGCAGATGGATTAAGTGAGGGGTGGTGGCTTCCTAATACATCGCCGAAGAAGAAGTTGAACCCCGTCTTACGGCGGGGTGAGGATTGAAACAAGGATGAGGTCACCGATATCTAGCAGTGCCAGCAAACGCACTTGATAGTCGGATTTGGTCAATGTAGAAGCTTTCACTGAACACCGTAGGAGAATCTTCAACCTATAAATTGCGAAATGATGCCCCATGGCACGTCAAACACTCTCAATGGCGCCTTCTAGTAACTGCGGAATGCTTTCGTTTTCCTGCGAACAGTTGGTCTACCAACTGTTCCAACCACATTCTCACGGATTCATGCGTGAAAGCGTTTATGATAAGCGCGATGGTTGTCGCAGCGACCTGCCTTTGTGCGGGGTCTCCTAGAGGGAGGAGATGCGTAAGGAACTCAATCGTTAACTGGTAAAACTCCAGCGTTAAAGCGATAAGCACGGTGAAAATAAGCGTCGTTCTGAGGATAACTCGGATATTGAACAGGTGATGTACCACGGACGTATAGGCAACC
>CAIJLM010000499.1 GCA_903821495.1 uncultured Chthonomonas sp.
ACACAATCCGTTTCCTCGGGATCTGCGGAACGAGGTCTAAGCCTCTAGGACAGGTGCGCGTTTATGGAAACGAACGCGTTCTCTAGACTTATTCTAACATACAAGGACAGGATGAGGGCTAGGAGAGGTTCGGGTGAGGTTATGTGAAGAAGCCCAACCCTGAACTCTTACGAAAAAATCGAACCTTTAGAGGACTATTGAGAATGACGCTAAGACCTAAACAACTCCAAACCATGCTTCTCCTGCTAGGCGGAGGCGGGCTATGGTTGCACGCCGCTCGTCCCGCGCACTCCATAAAGCGCGAGGAAAAGGCGAGCGTCGCCGTGACGCGCCTACCCAATAGCCCTATCATCACACCGCAAAGCGATGCCTCTCTCGGCGCGAACATCAATGGGCCCACTCTGATTAAAGTTCCCAAGTGGGTAAAGAGACCTCTCGGAGCGTACTACCTCTACTTCGCCGACCACAAAGGAAAATACATTCGACTCGCCTATGCGAACCGACTGGATGGCGTGTGGACTGTCTACAAGCCCGGCACGCTACAACTCGCGAAGTCCTACTTCACCGACCATATCGCTTCGCCGGAGGTTGTGATAGACAACGAAAAACAGCAGATTCGGATGTACTATCACGGTCTCACCCCCGAAGAGAAATCACAGCATACCCGTGTCGCCATTTCGACAGATGGGTTGAACTTTATAGCGACGCAGGAGCCTGTGGGACGGGCTTCCGCCTACTGGCGGCTATTTCGCTATGAGGGATGGTGGTATGCGCTCGCTATGCCCGGTAAACTGTTTCGCTCGAAGGATGGTCTGTCGCCGTTTGAGACGGGTCCCCAACTCTTTCCCTCCAACCCCATGCAGGTTCACAACGCCGTACTCATAAAAGGCGATACGCTTCACGTCTTCTATACTCGCTCTGGCGATACGCCCGAACGGATACTCTACTCCAAAGTGACGCTTGGCAAGGACTGGAACGGCTGGAAACCCTCCGCCCCGCAGGAGTGTCTGGCTCCTGAAACCGAGTGGGAGGGCGCGAAGTTGCCGTTGAGCGCGGGGCGAATTGGGGCGCTGGATGCGCCTATCCACGCTCTGCGCGACCCCGCCCTGTTTCAGGAGGGCGGCAAGACCTATCTGCTCTACGCCATCGCTGGCGAGTCGGGGATTGCGATAGCGGCGGTCAAGATACCTTAATTTAGGGGGATGCAGAGGGGCGGGAAGCAAGGCTATCTTGCCAACGCCTAGTTCTTTGCGGGCGTGGCGAGTTCGATGTAGACGTAAGGCTTTGGGGCGGCAGGCTGGACAGGGGGCTTGGAGGCGATTTGCGGAGAGGGTGGCGGCGCGTTCAGTTCGCTTGCCCACTTATGGTCGCGTAGCCCCTCCGTCATAGCGGTTAGGGAGGCTTTTTCAATGTCCACTTTGGCGAGAGATTTTGTGTCTAGTTCAGCGAAGAAGAGAGGTTTTCTGTCGGAAGGCTTCTCTCCGTCCGTCATAACCATAAAGCCTAGCGCCTTGAGGCTCGGCTCTGAGGTCGCTACACGCTCTGCGGCTCGGAAGACATTACGCACAATCAGCCGTTTCTGGTCATCGGTCAATGTCTCTTTGTCCTTGAGCGGCGAGTCTATCTCAACAATCGCTTGCGGCAGTTTCGCGTCTTTCTGAATGTTTGCAATCCACATCTCTCCGGGCAGCCGCGTTGCGTCATCTTTACTCTCATCAGGCGTTTTTAACTGAATGGTCGTAGGGCGCTCCATAACGGAGAGAACCGTCGCAGGTTGAAGACCGGGCAGAAGGGAGGAGGTTCCGCCCGTCGTTGGGGAGGGAGTGGGCGCGGGGCGTGTTTGGGGCGCGGCGTTATTGGCGCGGTCTGGCGCGAAGCCCGTTCCTCCCTCTGAACTCGGCGGAATAGAGGGAGGCAGAGTGGCAGGGGCGGGCGTTGTAAGAGGGCGCTGGTTTGACAAGGGCGCAGGGTTTAGGTTTGTGGCGGAGTTCGTAACGGGAAAGGGTTTGGGTGTGGCTCTGTTCTGGCGTTTGCCTATCTGAAACGCGCCCAGCGCCACAATCGTTATCCCCATAAATATCACTGAGACTAGCGTTATCGCTTTCAGCCACTTGCGTGGCGACACTCCCGCTAGTTGCGTTGTTCCCGCCACCACGCTTCCATCCGCATGAACGGGGAGGGCGATTTTCTGGTTCAAAACTTGCGTGCCGCCTCTCTGCTTTTTGGCGAGCGCCGCCGTAACGCTTTTGAGTTTGGCTTCGTCGGAGGGGTTTGGCTTGAGGGCTACCGCCATACGATACCAACGGTGCGCGTCCTCAAGGCGGTTCTGCTCTTTGCAAATATCGCCAAGAAGGGAGTGAGCGGTAGGATTGGAGGGTTCCGCTTCCAGAACGGTGGCGCATAACTCCGCCGCCTTATCCCACTCTTTGCGAAGGCGGTGTATATTTGCGGAGGAGAGTTGACGTTCAATATCGGCGTGAGATAGAGCGGACTTCGAGGCGGGGGGCGCGAATGTTGGCGCTTTGGCTTCTATTTCGGGGGGAAGCGTGGAGAGAATAATCTCTTGAGACGTGCGAATCACATCCACCGATTCGCCGACAAGGGGGGTGGGTCTACCGCATTTGGCGCAGTACTTGCTATCATCCGGCATGATAAAAACGCAATAGGTGCAAACCATCTTGCCTCTCCCGCTCTCTCAGAGGTTACGACGTTGTAGGCTTCCGCACTCCCGTGCTACCGAACCCGCCTTCGCCGCGCTCCGTTCCGCTTAACTCTTCGCTCTCAATCAGTATCGCTGAGGCGACGGGGCAGATAACCATCTGCGCGATTCTATCGCCGCGCCGAATGGTGAAAGGGCTATCGCCCCAGTTGATAAGAATCACCTGCACCACGCCGCGATAGTCGCTGTCTACGGTTCCCGGCGCGTTCACTAGCCCAATGCCATGCTTTATCGCCAGCCCGCTACGCCCTCGTATCTGCGCCTCATAGCCCAAAGGCACTGCGATACACAGTCCGGTAGTCACCAAAGCCCGACACCCCGGCTCAAGAACGACCTCTTCGCCTTCGGGTATCGCCGCGCAGAGGTCTAGCCCCGCCGCTCCCGGTGTTGCGTAGGAGGGCAGGGGCAGTCCTTCAGAGGCAGGCTCTCTCGCTATCTCTATTCGGATAGGACTCATGGATGGGGGCGCTAGTCTTTCTGCATGGGAATGGAGGCGTTGTCCTCTTCGGCGATATGAACGACGGGAACGCGCACCCAGAAGGTGGTTCCTTTATCTATACCGGGACTCTCCGCCCACATCTCTCCCCTATGCGCCATTATAATATTCTTCACGAGCCACAAGCCAATTCCCGTGCCGCCCGATTTGGGACGACCGTCGCCTCGGTTGAACTTCTCGCCAATGCGTTTCAGGAAGGGTTCGGTCATTCCCATTCCGTGGTCTTTTACACCGATGACTACGGACTCGGCGCGCTCCTCTGTTGCGGGTTCGATTCGCGCTACAATGCGTATTTCACCGCCGCCGGGCGCGTACTTAATAGAGTTGGAGATGATATTGTGCAGGACGTTCTGTATCATGTCCTTGTCCGTATCAATAACAATCCGCTCTGGGTTAAAGTCTACAATGAGCGTATGTCTGTCTGTGCGCCCTCTCTGCATGGTGACAACGGAATCGGCGATTTCGTGCAGTTCCGCCTTCTCCCATGTCATCTCCAAGCCCTGCGCCCCAAGGCGTTCGATACGAGAGATGTTCAGCAGGTCGTTGATGAGGCGGCTTAGGCGGTCTATGTTTTCGTCGATGATGGTGTAGAACTCGCGCCTGTCTTCCAGCAGATACCACTCTTCGTTCACATCGTCTAGCAGGGTTCGGATGAAGCCCTTCATAGGGGTAAGCGGAGTGCGTAGTTCGTGCGCCACAATGGAGACGAAGTTCGTTTTCATCTGCTCAAGGTTGCGAAGTTCCGTCACGTCGTTGAAGATGATGACCGTGCCTAGCAGGTTGTTCGCGTCGTCGCGCACTGTCGCCGCGTGCATCTGGTAGATAAACTCGCTACCATCTGGGTCGTAGACGCGAATCTCGTCCGGCTTTTTGTCCTCGTCGGGAGGAAGGGAGGAGGGGAGCGGGTTGACGGAGTCTTGAATCATGCGTTGGAGTATCTGCTTACACTCCTCATGCTGAATGACATCGGTGAACGGTCTGTTGATAGGGTCGGTTACGTCCTCTACAAACATCTTACGAGCATGGGCGTTCATCTGCACGACGCGATTTTTCTGATTGATGAGCAGTAAGCCTGCGGTGAGGCTCTCTAGCGTCTGAACCAGTTTCTCTTTTTCCGCCACCACCTCTTGGAACATCTGCGCGTTTGCGATAACGGCGGCGGCGCTACGCGAGAGGCGCTCTAGTAGGCGAACATCTTCGTCGTTGAACTCGCCGCCATAGCGTTTGTTGAAGCAGTTTAGCACGCCGACGGTGATACGCTCCATGAGCATATTGTTATCGTCGCGTTTTTCTATGAGGAGAGGTACAGAGATACCGTTTCGCACCTTCAACTTGGCGAGTTCGTTTGCGGTCTGCGAGGAGTCCAGAACGAGGGGTTCGCCCGACTGGTACACTGCGTCGGAGCCGCCATCGCCCTCTATCACGCGGTACGATTTGACCTCTTCTTCTGTGAGTCCGAAGGCGGGCATACGCGCCACAAGGCAACCCGCCTCTCTGTCGCGCACCATTACAACGCACTTTTCCGCCTGCACAATCATGGCGGTACGCTGAACGAGCCTACGGAGGGTGTCTTCAAATTCGCTTATGGTGACAGGAATGTCTCCCATATCCGCGGCGGAACTGGATTTCGTCCTCTGCTCTAACTCCGACATTTTACGACGAGACTCAGCCAGCTCCTGTTGAAGTAGCTCTACCTGTTTCTGAAGTTGTTCGCGGTCATCTGGTGTCACGCGGTATCTCCTCATCATTAAGGACGACGCGATGCGTCCCGATTATTGCATTGTAAAGCGAACTCCGCCTAAAATAGGTTAGAAAACGGTCATTTAAGCGAGAAGCCGCGCCCTATTATAGAATGTACACGGGTTTTCGTCAAGCGTCTATAGGCAAGAGTTCAGGGTTCTGGGAGTAAAAACCGCGAAACACGCGAA
>CAIJLM010000500.1 GCA_903821495.1 uncultured Chthonomonas sp.
CGCAACGCTATCCCGCCCCAACCCCCGCGCTACGCCCTGATAGGCGAGGCTCGAATCGGTGTACCTGTCGCACAGAACGACCCCGCCCGCCTCAAGATGGGGGCGCACGACCAGTTCGGCATTTTGCGCCCGCGCCGCCAAGAAGAGGAGTAGTTCCGCCCGCGCCGTCATCTCTTGCGAAAGAAGCAGGGCGCGAACTCCCTCCGCCACCTTGTCGCCGCCCGGTTCGCGTGTCATGCAGACGGCGTAGCCCTCCGCCTCTAGCGCGGCTTTCAGCAGTCGAATCTGCGTGCTTTTCCCTGCGCCCTCCACTCCCTCGAAGGTGATAAAAAATCCCTGTTTCACTCGACCTCTCCTTCCAAAGCGAGAGGGAGCGCCTCCCGAAGACGGCGGTAGCAGACCTCAAGGCTCTCCGGTATCACGCGTACATCGGCGAGAACGGGCATAAAGTTGGTGTCTCCATTCCAGCGAGGAACGATGTGCCAGTGGATATGGTCGGCGATTCCCGCGCCCGCCACGGTTCCCATGTTTACGCCTAAATTGAAGCCGTGCGGTTTATAGACCGCATTCAGGAGGCGTATCCCGATTCGCGTGAGGCGCATCACCTCTAGCATCTCGCCGTCCGTCAGCGTGTCCAGCGTCGCGGTATGTGTATAGGGGACGACCATCAAGTGACCGTTGCTATAGGGAAAGGCGTTCAGGATAATATAGGCGCTCTCTCCGCGCAGGACGATGTAGCGTTCGGCATCGCTATCCTCTTTTGGAAAGTCGCAGAAGATACATCCCGGGTATTTATCGCTTTTTTCGATATACTGGAGTCGCCAAGGAGCCCATAGTTGTTCTGTCATATTCGTTCGTTCCGTTAAAAGCGTCTATTTTTTTGAGATATAGGGGTCATTTTTAAGAGTGAATCGCCAAAGCGTGTCCGCCGCTTGCGTAATTCCTATGCGTGGCGTGGCGATAATTTCACGAGGCGCTATTTCACACTCAGGGTTTGGTTCGGCAATCCAGAGTTCCCCTATCACGCGCAAATCGCTTCCGTTCTGTTCACGGTTCAGCGCGAACGCTTGGCATATCTTGCCGGGACCTCCACAGAGGCTTATCCCCCATTTTACCCGCTCCCTCGAAAAGCGCGGAAGTTCTGCGACAGCCTCCTCGCTAAGAATCTCTTTGGCGTTGCGGTTTCTTTGGAGTAGTTCAACGCCGAGCAGGGGTTCTACAGCGCGAATCAGAACACCGCTCCCGAATCCTTCTCGCTCCGTCACTGTATTTAGGCAGTGGTGCATTCCATAGGTGAAGTAGATATACGCCGTGCCGCCGATTTTGAACATGGAGGCGTTACGCTCCGTTTTCCCGTGAAAGGCGTGAGAAGCGCGGTCGTTTTGCGTATAAGCCTCCGTCTCGGAGATACGCCCCGCCATCCAACCCTCTGTTGTGCGCCTGATGAGAAGGCAGTTCAAAAGGTTCTGCGCCACCGCTACCGTCTCTTGCAGATAGAATTCGGCGGGTAGGGGCGGGAATGCTTCTTCTAGCTTCTTATCCTTGGAGAGCAGGGCTAAACCTCTTTCGTGTACTGTGTTTGGTTATGTTATTCAACAACGAGGCGAGGGAATCCTTCTGACTTGAGAGGGAGTTTCGTCAAGGAACCGCGGGTAGCGTCACCCTCGCTGTTGCGCTCTGTTGCGGGGCGGATTTAGTATAGTGTCGTATCAAAAGATGAAGTCTGGGTGAAGAGGTGAGGAGTAATCGGGGGAAAGCTCTCCAAGTTGGCTGTAGCGGAACAATAAGACCTATTGGGGATGCCAGAATGTGAGTGTGAGACCGCCTATCACTATGAGCGCTCCGCCCGCCAATATAGATGTATTCACCTTCTCATGGTACACCGCTACCGCAATGACCTGCGATACGATAAAGAAAAGAGCGATGTAGACGCCCATTAGCCGCCCAAAGTCCCACTTTGGAAGGTTCACCACCAGTCCGTAGGTCGTCAGTAGTAGTATCGCAAGCGGAAAGCCTACGCGTCGCCCCTGTAGCCCAAAGCGCATAGCGGCATCCCCGCCAACTTCGAGTAGGGCGGCGAGAACTAGGATAGGCAGAACGCGGAGAAGTTGCGGGAGGTCGGTGTTCATAGAGCGGGCTTCTTTCGAGCGCTAGTGGCGGAGATAGCGAGAGCGGCGGGGAGGATTGAAAAATCCCGCCCGCCGTTCAAGAACCCTCTGATATACTGGCTAACATCAGGAACAGGCTATTTGATAAATAGCATCTCCTGATAGGTGGGAAGGGGCCACAGTTCGTCAGAGACCACTCCCTCTAGGCTATCGGCTGCGCTACGAACCTGACTCATGGCGGGAAGAACAGCGTCGCGGTAGAAGAGCGCGTGGGTGAGGAGGTCGTCGTCTCCCTCATGCTCCAGAGAGTGTTCTAGCGCATGAATGCCAGTCTCCAGAGCCGTGGTCAGTTCGATAACCTGTTCGAGTAGCGCGAGGCTGGGAGTCTTGCCTAGCCCTGTAAGGTTCAGCGCGAGCGTGGCGAGTTGCGTCTGATAGGTGAGCGCGGCGGGAAGGATTTTGGTTTTGGCTATCTCCAGAGCGAGAAGCCCTTCGGTGTTGATGTCGCGGCAGTACTTCTCCAAGTAGATGTCGTAGCGGCTCAATACCTCCCGTTCCGAGAGTACGTTGTACTTTCCAAGTACTGCGATATTCTCCGGAGCGATGAGCGCTGGCATAGCGTCGAGAGTGTTGCGTAGGTTCGGCAGACCCCGCTTTTCCGCCTCTGCGTGCCACTCGTCCGAGTAGCCGTTGCCGCCAAAGATAATAGCCTCATGTTCGCAAGCGATGTCCTGCAACACGCTCTGCACCGCCGCATTCAGCAGGTCTGGGTTTCCAGCGGTCTCTTCCTCAATTCGCGTGGCGATGTAGTCTAGCGAATCGGAGACGATACAGTTCATGACGACTAGGGGCCATGCGATAGACTGATTGGAGCCGACGGCGCGGAACTCAAAGCGGTTTCCTGTGAAGGCGAAGGGGCTAGTGCGGTTACGGTCTCCCGCATGGCGCGGCAGGTGAGGTAGCGTATCCACTCCGATAGAGAGAGCGCCGGAGGATTTGGAACTGCTGGCTTTACCCGCTTTGAGCTGAGTGAACACATCCTCAAGTTGCTCTCCGAGGAATATCGAGATGATAGCGGGGGGCGCTTCGTTGGCTCCGAGGCGGTGGTCGTTTCCGGCGGATGCGACGGAGGTGCGAAGCAGGGTGGAGTACTTATGAACCGCTCGGATGGTCGCGGCGCAGAAGATGAGGAACTGCGCGTTGTCGTGCGGGTCGTCTCCCGGGTCAAGCAGGTTGCCGAGTTTGCAACCGAGAGACCAGTTGACGTGTTTGCCCGACCCGTTTATTCCGGCGAACGGCTTCTCGTGGAGAAGACAGGACATACCGTACTTGGTAGCCATGCGTTGCAGGGTGAGCATGATAATGTGCTGGTGGTCGTGGGCGATGTTGGCGTTCTCATAGACAGGGGCGATTTCAAACTGTCCGGGGGCTACTTCGTTATGCCGTGTTTTGATAGGGATGCCCTGCTTGTAGAACTCGTGTTCGGCTTCCATCATGAAAGCGAGAACACGCTCAGGAATCGCGCCGAAGTAGTGGTCTTCGAACTCCTGCCCTTTGGGCGGTTTCGCGCCGAAGAGAGTGCGCCCTGCGTTCAGTAGGTCGGGACGCGCAAAGAAGAAGTTCCTGTCAATCAGGAAGTACTCCTGCTCGGGACCTGCGGTAGCCGTTACCATGCCGGGGTCGTCGTGACCGAAGAGTGTGAGGATACGCTGGGCTTGCAGGTTGAGCGCCTGCATGGAGCGTAGTAGCGGCGTTTTGTGGTCGAGGGCTTCCCCTGTCCATGAGAGGAAGGCGGTGGGGATACAGAGCGTGTTGCCGTTCGGGTTTTCGTAGATGTAGGCGGGGCTGGTGACATCCCATGCGGTGTAGCCGCGCGCCTCGAAGGTGGAGCGAATGCCGCCCGAAGGGAAGCTCGATGCGTCCGGTTCGCCCTGAATCAACGCGCTACCGGAGAACGCGGCTATAGTGCCGCCCAAACCGTCTGGCTCGAAGAAACTATCGTGTTTTTCGGCGGTCAGGCTGGTGAGAGGATAGAAGACGTGGGTGAAGTGGGTTGCGCCTTTCTCCAAAGCCCATGTTTTCATCGCGGCGGCGACGGCTTCGGCGATGGCGCTATCCATTTTCTCGCCTCGTTCGATAGTGCGCCTCAGCGCCTTGTAGACAGGGCGAGACAGCAGTTGACGCATTACGGTGTCGTTGAAGACGTTCGTTCCGTAGAGAGAGCGGGATGTTTCGCCCTCTAGGTCGATGGCATTGACGAGAGGTTTGTAGTTGATGACAGCGGATATGGCTTCCTGCCTGCCGGTCGTAGACTTCACTGAGTGTATCTCCTTTGAAGGTATGGGGTAGAAAAGCAAAAAACCACGCACAAAAACGAATCCCGCGGCGAAAACAGCGGAGAACATCTCTGTTGCGTGGCATCACTCCTAAGTGATTCCAAAAATTATGTGACTAACGAGACTATATTTTAATCCATCCTCACGAGTTTGTCAAGTCGTTTGGGGAGGCGTAAAAAAATAAGTGCGTTTTGAGGTGAGAAATCGTAGGAGGTAGGGCCCAACGACTGGTCTCTACTCGTAGCGAATGCTGAGTATCTTGTACTGCGCGATTCCGTTCGGGGTGTCGGCGGTAGCGACCTCCATGACCTTTTTCCCTACCACTGCACGCCCAATCGGCGAGGAGACCGAGATTTTGTCGTTGATAGGGTCTGCGGAAGTAGCGTCCACCACTATTAACTCCCACTCCTCTTCGTTGGTAATATCGTAGACAAGAACCGTCGCTCCTAGCCCCACCGTGTCTGCATCCATGTCGGCTTCCACGATTTTGGCGCGGTCAAGTATCGCTTCCAACTCTGCGACGCGCCCGTTTAGAATGCCTTGCGCCTGTCGCGCCGCCTGATATTCAAAATTCTCCGAGAGGTCGCCATATTCCCGAGCGCGGCGAATGGCTTCATTTATCTCAGGGCGTTTCACTGAGCGGATATGAATCAGCTCCTCTTCAATTTTACGCTTACTTGCGGAAGTGATGATAATATCGTCGGGATGGTGCGCCATCAAGTAGACTCCTTCACATAGTGGATACGGTCGAACAGGGTACGCCTATTATACAGCAAACAGGCGGAGTTCGCACTAGAAATTTGGTAGTTACTCCCCTTTTAGGAGAAGAAGCGGCAAACCTGCACAATACGCGAAAAACGGTGCAACCTAAATCTGCAACCCGCTTAGAACATCCGCAATCAAGGGAGCTGCGCCGCCGTCTCCATACGGGTTGACGGTGTGCGCCATCTGCGCGTAGGCGGAAGGGTCGGTTAGGAGGAGGCGGGCTTCGCGCAAAATATCCTCTAACTCCGTGCCTATCAGTTTCGCGGTTCCTGCGGTCACTCCTTCGGGACGCTCGGTTGTGCGCCGCAGAACCAGAATCGGAACGCCCAATGAGGGGGCTTCCTCCTGAACGCCGCCACTATCGGTCAAAATGAGGTACGCCCTCTGCATCAGTTTCACAAAAGGAACGTAGTCCGGCGGCTCAATGAGGTGGAGGCGCGGACGACCTTCCAGAAGCGGGCGGAGCGTCTCGCGCACTATCGGGTTTTTGTGCAGAGCGACGACGATTTCGCAGTCTGTAAACTCCTCTGCAAGCGTGCGAAGCGCGTGCCCGATGTCGCTCATGGGCGCTCCCCAGTTTTCGCGGCGGTGCGCCGTCACCAGTAGTATGCGCTTATCGCTCTCCATAAGGGCGCGAAGCGCGGAGTCTTCGAAGGTGTAGGGGCGCGAGGCGACGGTCTTGAGCGCGTCTATGCTGGTGTTGCCCGTTACATAGATAGAGGCGGGGGCGACTCCCTCCGCAAGTAGGTTTTGCCGGGAGGGTTCTGTAGGCGCGAAGTGCCACGTCGTCAACACTCCCGCAAGGCGGCGGTTCATCTCTTCGGGGAACGGGTCGTAAGGGTCGCCTGTGCGTAGCCCCGCCTCTACGTGTCCGAAGGGGACTTTATGATAGAAGGCGGCAAGCGCGGCGACGAAGGTCGTCGTCGTGTCTCCTTGCGCTAGGCAGACATCGGCGGGATGCTCTTTGAGGTCTGCATCTAGCCCTATTAGGGAGCGTGTTGTAATCTCCGTGAGGGTCTGCCCATGTTGCATTATGGCAAGGTCGTGGTCGGGTTTGAGGTTGAAGACGCTTAGAACCTGTGCGAGCTGCTCCCGATGTTGCCCCGTAACGACGACGCGCACCGCGAAGGTTTCGGAGCGGCGTTGAAGTTCGAGGACGACAGGAGCCATTTTGATAGCGTCAGGGCGCGTGCCAAAGACGCAGAGTACACGAATACGATTGTCAGGCATGGTGATTTTTTTGACCGTTGGAGGAGCTAGTTAGCGTCCTGTGTGCGTGGTTTGAAAGATAATGAGAGCGACGGCGCAGAAAGCGAGCGTAATACCGTAGATGGTTAGCGCGACCTGCTTTTGATTCCAGCCTAGCGCCAGTAGGCGATGATGCAGGTGGCGCTTATCGGCTTGTGTGAGGGGGGCTTTATCCCTCCAGCGACTCGCCAGAACATGGGTAAAGTCGAAGATAGGCACTCCCAGCACAAGAATCGGCACGGCTACCGACACGGCGGCGGCGAACTTGAACGCGCCCATAATAGAGATTGCCGCGAGAACAAACCCTAGCGTATACGCGCCCACCGTTCCCATGATGATTTTTGCAGGGTAGAAGTTATGGCGCAAAAAGCCGATACACGAGCCTGCAAGGGCGGCGGAGATGAGGGCGATTTGAGGTCCTCCTACGCCTTTTAGTTGAGATGCCATCAGGGCGAGAGTCGTCGCGCATATCGTGCAGACCCCCGCCGCTACTCCGTCTGAGCCGTCCAGCGCGTCTACGGTTTTGGTGACGACAAGAACCCAGAAGACAGTGATAAGAACGCTGATAGGGATAGGCAGCGCCAGCCACGCGCCGCCATGAAAGGGGTTCGCAACGCCCTCAATTCGCACGCCGAAACCTGCGAGAATGAGCGACGCGCCTACCATCATAAAAATCTGTAGTTTGGCGGGGAGGTTTCGCATATCGTCCGCCAGTCCGCATAGGGCGATACAGCAGGTCGCCAGAAGAGCGCCCGTCACCTGCGGAGTCCATACGGGCTGACCGGGTAGGCGTAACTGACGCACAAGGAGAGCGAGAGAGGCTGAGATAATAAAGCCTATGAAGAGGGGTATGCCGCCGCCGCGAGGCATAGGCTCTGTGTTCACGCGCCGCGCTTCGGGCTGGTCAACCATGCGCCCGCCCTTGCGAATGCACCATTCGCGGGTGGGAGGCGTTAAGAACATGGTGATAAGCGCCGCCAACAACGCGGCTCCAATGACCCCTAGCATACCTCTAAGCCCTCTTTCTGAAGTCAATAACTATGTGTTATTATGACATAGAAACGCGCCTGTTCACTCTTTTACGGTAAGAGTTCAGGGTTGCGGGAATGAA
>CAIJLM010000501.1 GCA_903821495.1 uncultured Chthonomonas sp.
AATAGGCTTGTCAAGGGGTATGAAAAAAAAAGCGTGATTTTCTATGAAAATAGGCTTTAAGTCGCAGTCTTACTCCTTTTAGGAGGGTAGAACTGCGACTTAAAGCGCGATAGAAGACCGTTACAAGCAGGGAGTGAGGCTACTCTAGCCCCGTGATGGCTCCTGCATACGCTCCCGCGCTTTGCGAGAGAGTTCTGCGAGGTGTCCGTCGTTCGCCATGACCTGCGCGAGGTGTCGCTTGCGCTCTTCGGTGGCGGTAGAGACCATGATGTCGCTGAAGGCGCGTTCTATCCAGAAGCGGCTCCCCCCCGAAATATAGTCCTTCAACTCCTGTATGCGGTGTTCGGGGTAGCGCTGACAGAGGTTGATAGTGAACATCCGTCGCCAACCGCCGCCGCCGAAAGCGGCGTGCTTGGTGTTGTGGTTGAAGAGAACGATGTCGCCGGGCTGTATCTCCAGCGCGGTGGCGGGAACGTCGCGCCCGTGCAACCCCCACAACGCTTCGCTTTTCCCTACTTGGCTTTGGAGGTCGCGGGCGTAACTGTCTTCGATGCGGTGACTACCGGGGATAACGCGTAGGCAACCAGTATCTTTCGTAAGCGTATCGAGGTAGAAGGCGAGTTTGATGTGCAGGGTTTCGGGATGCCAACCGTCGGAGTGCCAGCCTGTATCGCCCGCGTAGTAGTTGCCGTCGCTACCCATGTAGTTGTAGTCGTCGCCGAGCAGACTTGCCGCGATGCCATGTATGCGCGGGTCGTCGAGGAGAGAGCAGAGGTAGGCGTGTTGGTCTATAAAGGGAACGACGCACGAGCGGCGTGTTCCGTCATGGGCTTCCCCGTTATGCCCGCCGCCCCGCTCCGCCCATATCTCCTCAAAAGCGTCGATAATGGCTTGAGCGCGGTCTTTAAGGAGACCGGGAAAGGCGAGAAAGCCGAAAGTGGAGAAGAAATTCTGTTGTTGTTCCGTGAGTAGTATCGGTTGCATGGAAGGTCGCTCCTTCGTGATTGGTGTGTGACACTCTGAAATTAGACACAGTACGCGCAGATTCCTTGTGGCGCTCATAAGAATCAAGCAGACTCAATAAGAATCAATAGGAATCACGTAGAATCACTCGGACTCACTCGTTGATAATAAAAAACGAAATATTTTGCGGATAAGGCAGGAATTCACCCATAATAGGTCTAAATACCAGACCGCTAGACCCCGCATTCTGGGGACAAGAATCCACACTCACGGACGGGAATATGCCACCTATACCACGCAATGCCAACTCGAAACTCGAAACGCCCTTACCGCTCAATCAGGTTCTACAGGGAGACTGTCGGGAGGTACTCAAATCGCTTCCCAAAAACTCGGTAGACCTCATTTTTGCAGACCCCCCCTACAACCTGCAGCTTAAAGGCGACCTCTGGAGACCTAACCTGACCCATGTGGACGCAGTAGACGACGACTGGGACAAGTTCGGCAGTTATGGCGAGTACGACCAGTTTACCTACGAATGGCTCTCCGCCTGCCGCGACGTGCTGAAAGATACCGGAACCCTCTGGGTTATCGGCTCCTACCACAACATCTACCGGGTGGGGGCTATTCTGCAAAATCTCGGCTTCTGGGTGCTGAACGATGTGGTGTGGGTGAAATCCAACCCCATGCCCAACTTTCGCGGCACACGCTTCTGCAACGCGCACGAGACGATGCTCTGGGTGAAGAAATCGGAGAAGCAGACCCACTACACGTTCAACTACAAATCCCTCAAGGCGAGCAATGAAGACCTGCAGATGCGGAGCGACTGGCATATTCCGCTCTGCACAGGCGAGGAGCGCCTGAAACACAACGGCGAGAAAGCCCACGCCACGCAGAAGCCCGAAGCGCTACTCTACCGTATTATTCGCGCCTGCTCGAATGTCGGGGATGTGGTGCTAGACCCCTTCTTCGGAACGGGGACGACGGGGGCGTTGGCGAAGCGCCTACGCCGTAACTATATCGGTATTGAGCGCGAGGAGAGGTACATAGAGGTAGCAGAGACCCGACTTCGCAATGTGGAGATACCGCTTGTTCCTGACGAGATGATACCTCCGCCGCTGGACGCGCCAAAACTCAAAATTCCTTTTGGGGCGCTACTTGAACAGGGCTTGCTACTGCCGGGAATCCTGTTGCGATTAGGGCGTTCTGAGCATTTTGCGCGGATTCAGGACGACGCTACGCTCACCTGCAACGACTTCAGAGGCTCTATCCACAAGGTCGCCGCGCAGTGTCTGGGCAAGCCCTCCTGCAACGGGTGGGAACACTGGTACTATCAAGACCCTAGCACGGGCGAATACCTTGTGTTGAACACGCTTCGCGAAAAGTTGCGACGCGAAGCGGAACTGAGTAAGATAGCGGAGGTTGTAGTCGTTTAATGCAGACGATACGCCCCCTTACGCCGCCGCCCTCCTGCCTTCTCTGGGATGTAGATGGGACGCTCATAGATACGACTACGCTCATCGTAGACGCGCTCGGCTGGACTTACGAGACCTACTTCAACCGCAACCTCAGCCGCGATGAGCGTAGAGCCATTATCGGCACGCCCCTCAAAGCGCAGATTCGTATCTTTGGCGAACCGGAGGAGTTTGGGCTAGACCCGCAGACGGTGATGGACGGCTTCATTCGCTACTACGAGGAGAACCGCCATAGGGAGACGATACTGACGGAGGTTATTCAGGTACTGATAGATGGCAAGCGGAAGGGCTACGCCACCGCGCTTATCACCTCGAAGAACATTCCAGAACTAGAGAACACGCTTCCGCGCTTGGGTATTGCGCCCTACGTGGATTTTATCGTCTCCGCCGACCACGTAACGAAGCCAAAGCCCGACTCGGAGGGGATGCGCCTCGCTGTGTCGCGCTTTGGCTTGTCTGTAGAGCAGATAGCGAACGCCGTCTATATCGGCGATACGACTCACGATATGCAGGCGGGGAACGGGGGAGGAGTGCGCTCTATCGGGGTGACGTGGGGCGCGGCGACTGTCGAGAGGTTGCTTGCCGAGAACCCCGCCGCTATCGCCAACACGCCGCAGGAGTTGCGAACGCTACTCTTTGGGGAGTAGGTCTAGTTCAAAGTGGCAGTCGCCGCCCCAACGCCCCAGAACGCGGAAGCCGTAGCGAATATAGAAGGCTATCGCGGAGTCCCACGTCTCCGTCGTCTCCAAAACGAGAGAGCGATAGCCACGCCTTCGCGCCTCTTCGCAGAGCGCGTCGAGTATTTTTCGCCCGATTCCCTCTCCGCGCCGCTCATTTGCTACCGTCATTCGCACGACCCGTGCGGCTTCTGTAGTCTCTTGCAGAATGGCTCCCGTTCCAATCACGCCCCCTTCGTGTAGCGCCACTGCGAAATAGCCCTCCCGATACGCCTCCGCTATATCGCGAATGTCCGGGTTGAGGCTAGTATCAAGGTAGCCCCAACGTTCAGACAGATACGCCTCTATCAGCGTTTGCGCCCCCTCTTGAAACTCCACGCGAAAAGGTTGGATGGTCACGCTCATGCTCTCCCTGGGATTCTGGTTCTCAATTTCGAGTATACCCGCTCGGTAAGAGTTCAGGGGTACGGGAACTTGGCGCTTAACCTCACCCAACCTCTCCTTCGTAAAGGAGAGGAGTTCTTGTGGCTTGAGATTGGGAAGTTTGGCGCGTTCTTCTAGGGTGGTTTGCAGT
>CAIJLM010000502.1 GCA_903821495.1 uncultured Chthonomonas sp.
AGCAGGAGGGCGACGCCTACTCCGCCCTGCTCGTTCCCTACCGCAACCTTTTTCTGGGGCGGTGGCTCGACTTCCTCAGCTCCGTCTACAAGTCCACAGGCTTTTTCAAGAACGGGCGCTTCTGGTTCGACCCGCGCCCTCACGCCGGAGCGCAGGTGGACGGGGAGACGCGCCTCTTCAACCCGCAACACGCCCATCAGCGGTTCCTACATCTGGCTTACAAAGACCTGCATCACTATCTCGACAAGTACAACGCCTACACCGACACGGAGGCGAGCAACCGCTTCGAGGCGGGAGACGCCTACCAGTGGCAGACCGCGACCCGCGCCTTCGTGCAGGCGTTCCACGAACACTACGACGGGATGCAAGCCCACAAAGACGGCGTGCATGGCTATCTCTACTCCTTCCTCGCCGGTCTCTACCGCTGGACGGAGCAGGCGAAACTGTACGAGAAGCGGTTTCAGGCGCAGACCCTGCAGGCGAAGGAGAACGGCGTTCCGCGTAGCGCCCGGGAGATGCTGGAGTTCGCGCTCCAGGCGTTGGACGAGATAGAGGCGAAGGAGAACAAACCGAAGAGCCTCCCCGCGCCCGTCTCCAACCCAACCCGCCCTATCGCGGTGCGTTGGGAGGGGGCGCAGTTGACGTGGCACAGCCTCGCGCACGTCAATCGAGAACTCTGTCTCGCGCTCCTCAAGACCGGGCAGGTGGAACTCTCTCTCATCCCTACGCAACCCGACCTCTTCACCGCGAACCAGTATCCGCAGTTCCAGCCTCTCGCGGAACGACACCACATCCCGCTTTCGCGCCCTGCGGAGATACACGTCCGACACTCCTTCCCGCCGCTACTATCGCCGCCGCCCGAAGGGCATTTCGTTCTTACGCTTGCGTGGGAGTACGGCTCCCTGCCCAGAGAGTGGATACCCCCTATTCTCAACACGGTGAGTGAGGTCTGGTGCTATTCCGAGTATGTCCGCTCGCTCTATCGCGACGCGGGGGTACCGGAAGAGCGTCTCGCTCTTGTACCCCTTGGAGTGGATACGCAGACCTTCCATCCGCAACTCCCGCCCTACCCTATTGAGAACGATGAGGGCGGCGAACGGCTACGCGCTCAAACACGCGAACGCGGGAGGCCCTTTGTGTTCCTGTTCGTGGGCGGAACGCTCTGGCGGAAGGGGATAGACATCCTGCTCGCCGCCTATCTGAGCGCCTTCACGCCAAAGGATAACGTCTGCCTCGTCATTAAGGACATGGGAACCCGAACCTTCTATCTGGGAATGAACTATCGCGAAAAGATACGGGAACTCCTCTCCAATGAAAACCTGCCCTCCATCGTCTACACTGAAGACGACCTATCGCCGGAGCGTATCGCCTCCCTCTACGCCACTGCGGGCTGTGTCGTGCAACCGTATCGCGGGGAGGGGTTCTGCCTCCCTGCGCTGGAGGCTATGGCGTGCGGAACTCCCGTCATCGTCCCCAAAGGCGGCCCTACCGATGACTTCGTAGATGAGAGCGTGGGATGGAGGCTACCCGCCGCGAAACGCCCTCTGGGCGGCAATCGGGTGGATACGTGGGAGTGCGTCGGCGAGACGTGGATGTTCGAGGTGAATCCAAGCGACCTCGCTCGTCAGATGCGGGAAGTTTTCGAGAACCGCGAGGAGGCGAAACGGCGCGGAGAGAACGCCTGTAAGCGGGTTCAGGAGAGGTGGACGTGGAACCATGCCGCCGAAATCGTTCTCAAACGCCTCCACGCCCTGAGAGACCGCCCGCCGCTCCCGCCGCGCAAACCAGAATCTATCGCTCCGCCTCTCATTCAATCTCTCCCCGTTCTCGCTCCCAGTAAAACGACGCAGGGCAAGGGCGGGCTACGCATCTCTCGCTCAACCGCTCTCGTTACGCCGCTTATCTCCGTCTGCATGATTGTCAAAAACGAAGAGCGCGTTTTGGGAGACTGCCTCGTTACGCTCAAAGCCTTCGCAGGAGAGGTCATCGTCGTAGACACAGGCTCTACGGATAACACCGTCGCCATTGCGGAGCGGTTCGGCGCGAAGGTCTATCACTTCACATGGACGAACAACTTCGCGGAGGCGAGAAACGAGTCTTTGCGCCATGCAACGGGAAACTGGATACTCTGGGTGGACGCGGACGACACCGTTCCTCCTGAGTCGGCGCGGGAGATACTCAGCGCGGCGCAGAACGCGCCTCCTCATATCGTCGGGTTCGTCATTCCCGTACAGTTCGTCGAGGACGGAACCTCGCACGGCGGAACCCGTGTAGACCATGTTAAACTCGTTCGCAATGTAGAGGGCGTCTGTTTCGAGGGGCGCATCCATGAGCAGATACTCCCCTCCCTGCGGCGACTTGGCGGCGAGATAGCGCGTATCAACGCCGTCGTGCTTCACTCTGGCTACGATACCACGCCGGAAGGACAGGCGAGGAAGCGGGAGCGGGACATGACAATCCTCCATCTGGAGCTACAGGAGCGCCCTGACCACCCCTTCGTTCGCTTCTGCTTAGGCATGACGCATCACTACATGGGAGAGCATGAGGAGGCGATTCTCTGGTTGGAAAAATGTCTCGAGGTAGCAGATCCTGGCGATTCCATCGTTCGCAAAGCCTACGCGCTCCTCGCCGTCTCCTACCGGGAGCGGGAAGAGACGGACAGGTGCCTCGACACGCTGAACGCAGGCCTCGCCATAACGCCCGACGACCCCGAACTGAATTTTCATCTGGCGCACATGCTGAGCTCCCTGCAACGCTACGCGGAGGCGAAAGCGTGTTACGAGCGCGTCCTCTGCGCGGACATATCGGGTTGCTTCACCAGCGTCGACAAGGGGATACTGGGATACAAGACCCTGCATAATCTAGCGGGAGTGTGCCTCCTGCTAGACGACTACGAGACGGCGAAGGCGCACTGGCGCAAGGCGTTGGAGAGTATGCCGGAGTTCCTGCCCAGCGCGTTTGAACTGTTTCAGAACGCGCTCCAGCGAGAGGACTTCCCCGCAGTGCAGGAGGCTATGGAAGCGGTTCGCCAGCGCGAGGGGATGAGCGAGAGTTGGGTGACGATGGGACTCCAGTTTGTAGACAAGACGGGCGGAGCGCAGGAGCATGAGGCGTTTCTCCTACAGTGCGTCCAGCGCGACCCGGAGGCGCTCGCTCCGCGTCTGCATCTGGCGCGTCTCCTCGTTCGCTCCGAGCGCGAGACGGAGGCGGAGACGCACCTCGCCTTCCTGAACCAGCGCGGGGTAGCGGAAGCGGCGTACTATCTGGGCGTGAGCGCCATTCGCCGCAATGACTTGAGAACGGCGCTTCTCTGGATGGAGTACGCCCTTGTCCTGGATCCTGTGCATGAACCCACGAAAGAGCAGATAGCCAATCTCAAACAGGCTCTCGACGCTCAGGAACGACGGGAGGGCGGAAGATGATATGGGAGACCGCGCAACCGCCGCCTCCGGGACTGGCTAACGCCGCTCTCGCTCCCCTGCGAATCTACGGCGGTCTGCTGGGGCAGATAGGCGATATCGTGATGTACACGGCGGTTGCGCGGCGCATAAAGGAGTTGTTCCCCAATAGCGAGTTGACGTTCGCAATCTCCAAGCGCTACGGGGGGATGGAACCTCTCCTCATAGGGTTGCCTTTCGTGGACAGGGTGTTCCAGACGGAACTCTACTTTGAGCGCATGAAGCCGGAGTGGTATCCACTTTGGGAGTTGGGCTGGAATTTCGATTTGAGAGGCGAGGACGAGATTGAGGAGCAACGCAAGCACGACCTGATTCTGGAGACTCGCCCGCGTCACAAGAGACATCCCTGGTGGGAGTACGCGCACCAGATAGACGAACTGGCTTACTCTATAGGCTTACCCGGTCCGGTAGACAAGCGCACGGAGGTAGCCCTTCCGCCGGATGTGCCGATTCCCGACGAAGCGAGAGGCAAGGTAGTCCTGCACAACGACCCCGCGATAGCCTCGTCCAAAGCGTGGAGTTGGGACGAAGCGGCGAAACTTGTGGAGACGCTGGGAGAGAATGAGGTCGCGCTCATAGGGAATCCCGGCGCCCCGGTCGAAGGCGTTCTGGATTTGAGGGGAGAGACCACGCTGGTCGAGACCGCGAAAGTCATCTCGGAGTGTCGCTGTTACATCGGGATAGATTCGGGACCGATGTGGATAGCGGGAAGTTTGGGGGTTCCTGCGGTGGGGCTATACGGAACGGAGTATATTCCCGCCTACGACGCTATCTATCCGTGCAACCCCAATGCGGTCTATCTACAGGCGGAGGGGAGCGTTTGTCAGATAACGGCGCAGGCGGTCTTAAACGCACTGTACGCTTTAGAGTTAAGGAGGGAGCATGGGACAGGAATCACGGAAAGCGCAGAGTAGACGGGTTCGCGAAGGCTACTTCGAGAAGTATCTCGTCGGCGACGGAATAGACATAGGGTGCGGTGACGACCCCGTAACTCCCCACTGTATGCGGTGGGACAGGGAACAGGGAGACGCACAGACGCTACCGGGACTGCTCCCGGAGAGTTTCGACTGGGTCTACTCCAGCCACTGTCTCGAAGACCTTCCCGACCCGCAACGCGCTCTCTTGAGATGGTGGGAGGTGTTGCGTCCGGGTGGGTATCTGCTTGTCGTCGTGCCGGACGAAGACCTGTACGAGCAGGGTTTCTGGCCCAGCCGCTTCAATCCCGCTCACCGCTGGACGTTCACGGCGCACAAGAGCGAGAGCTGGTCTCCTGCAAGCATCCGGTTCACGGACATCCTTAGCCCCCTGCCCCGCCACAAGTTGGTATGGCTCCGCACCTGCGACTACGGTTACGACTATACAGGCGGAGTGTGGGACAGAACGGGAACCAACGCAGAAGTCCATATTGAGGCGCTCGTGCAGAAGGCGGGCAAGCCAAGCCTTAGCCTGAGAACCCACTCCGGGTAAGGGGGTGAGAGGCGCGGCTAAAAGCGGGATGAGACGTATAAACGCCTCTCCTGCCAACAGACCCTTCGTAGATTTGGCGACTTCAACAAAGGACGAAAAAGGAGAATGACCATGGACCAAATTGTGAGAACATCGCTGACGACCTATGTATACGACGCTCAGCATCGTATTACGACGATAATGAGTAGCGAGGTTCTATTGAACTACCCCTCCGACTATGCTACGCCCCCAGGCGAAGAGGACGTAGCGCCGGATATCACTACCTTCACGTATGACAGTACGCGCACTCGCTTACTCGGGGCGGTCTTTAGCTCAGGCGAACGCATAACCTACACCTACAGCGAGGATGGTAAAAGGATTTTCAAACAGAGCGACAGCTAGAGTTCACTCTATCGCGGAGCGGGCGCGTTCCAAACCTGAAGCGCTCTCCCGCTCCTTTTGGTAGAGAAGTCGCTCCTGCTGTAGTTCCGCATCCAGACGGCTCCGCTCCCTGACAATCCACTCCGCTCGGCGACGCTTTCCATGCGCCTCAAGCGTTTCAACCAGGCTCTCCATGTCCTGTACGCGACGGATAGCGCAATGAGCGATGCCTCTTGATTTCTGGAAGAACGTGTTCGGAACCCGCGCCAGCGCCTCATGTATTTCCATGACGGGAACGCCCCGCGCGTATTCCACCTGAGCCGGAAAGTTCTTCTCTCCGCGTATGTGCAGGGTATCGTCAAAGCAGAGTTCAATGCGATATACGCCGGGTTTGCGCCTTAAAATAGTCAGGTCTTTAGGCGGGTCGCCTAGTGTGAGCAAGCCTAGCGAGGCTTCCGCGTTGAGGCAGTAGTCCTCTCCCCATCTACGTGGCACGTACAGGGACACGAAACTCCAGTAACACCTCCGCCATCTCGTTAAGCTCTCTACGTGAGCGGGGTAGTTCATAAAATACCAGCCGGGCCGGATGGGAGTGAGGAAGCCGTTATCCAGAAGAGCCACGAAGTGGGAAAGCGTAAACTGTTCTTGAGCGACAATACCGTCATGGTGAACGAGAAGCATCATGTTTAAGGCGTCTCGGAGGGTTGCAATCTCCTTTTGCATTTCAAGAACCCTTTCTCAGTTGTCATTCGAAATGTAGATTCCGTACTCCGTCATTGAGCGGGATCCGCCCTATTATATCCGTCCATCGTAAACCTATCGTAAAAAAACGGGCATATTTCGCCCTGTTTGCCGATTTTTTTGATATTTTGCAAAGTTTTTTGCGGGAGCGCCCGAAAATGTCTACAAGCAATTCACTACCGTACACTTTTTATGTCGGCGCACATTTGACTACTATCCAGCAGGGTTCATATTAAAGCCAGTGTGACTTTAGGCTCTAAAATTTACCCTGTCAAGAAGAGTTTTGGCGTTGTAGCCCCAACTCACGAAGTTATGTTCTCAAAATCAAAGATTCTCTGCGATTTTGACGGGATAAATACCCCGACAAAAATAGGCAGAAATAAAAGGGTACGGTAGTGAAACAAGCAATGGGGGTTGTGTTGCAAGAAGGCGCCCCGGTGTGTTTCCGCCAAATTTGGGAGAGAGTACAGAAAACGCCATATCCTAGTCTTGTAGGGTATGGCGTTTTGAGAAGGGTCACTTCTTCGCGTATTTTGAGGGTAGGCAGAGCCACTGGATACGTTCCGCCTCCTCATCCGTCAGCTGGTACATCGGCAACTCAGCAATACCCTCCATGCAAGCGCGGGATAGGCGATGCCATCCATCTAGCTGAAGCATCTCTCCCTGAAACGGCGCAAACAGGAGTGGTTGCGTGATATCCGTAGTTTTTGCGTACTCCCAGTCCAGATTGTTGTAGATCGCGTCTATCTTCTCTCGCGTCACGCCATGCTCTACAAGAGAGAAGATTTCGGTCTTCCTGCCGTCTCGCACAATCGCGTTGCCAACGGTCACATCCCAGGCTCTCAGCGTTCCGTCTTTCGCCTCGTGACTGAAACTCTCGTGCGCCATCATGAGGGAATCGAGGCGCATATAGTAGCAGGTCTTCACGTACATCGTTTACCATCCTTCCATTTCGGCAAGAAAAGAGCGGCTCGGTCAGGAGTGACGGAACCGCTCAATGGAGATTTGAGGTGGAGAGCAGTATTGCTACTCCTCCTCGAAACTAATCGCTCGCGTCGGCTTGGACACCACAAGCGTGTCCAATGTCCCTTTGAGGTTCGAGAACCCCTCATGGAGAGAGGATCTCAGCGCGGCGGAGGTACGCAGGGTCTGCGCGTCCACTCCGCTCAAGAGGTCTTTCGCTCTCTTGACGACGCTCGCCAGCTCCGTGTCATCGGTGAGGTTCCTCGCGTCGAAGGTCTCCAGAAACTCGGTCATGTTCGTAACCAGCGTGTTCTTAAAGACTTTCGGCTTCGCGCCTTTGTCGTTCCCGCTCAGTCTGTCCACCAGGTGCTGAACGAGTTCCGATAGGTGAGTGCGAAGGAGGGCGCGAACCTCCTCCAACGCCTCCGCCCACTGTCGCGCCGCTTTTTCCTGCTCTTTGCGGAACATCTCGTGACTGACCGTCTTGAGCGTTCCCGGAACCGAGAAGGCGATGTACCTCCACTCCATGCGGAAGTTGGCTTCCATCCGCTCTGTACAGGGGTAGTCGCTCGGATTAAACGCCGCTCGTAGCTGTTTCTGCGCCTCCTCGATAAGCGAGGGATAGGCTTCCAGAAATGCCTTCGCCAACTGTTTGCGTTTATCGGCGAAGGCGGCTAGTTTCGCTTCTACCTCCTCCACCATCCCCAGTGGAACGAGATAGACTCCCTCCCTGAAGAGCGAGGGGAGGCATCTCGTGTAGAGATAGCGTCGTATTTCGCCGTCGTAGTGGGAGATAGTTTTGAGGTGTTCGCAGGAGAGAAGTATCTTCTGCGCCGAAATCAGGTCTTTGTCCGCATCCACATCCACCAGACTTGCGGAGAGTTTACGGCGATTGCCCGGCTTTCGGAGGGATACCGCCAGACATATCGCCTTCTCAAACAGGTCGGGTTGGGTGGTAGAGGGCAATGCAGGAGGGGGAATGGAAGCGGGTTCCTGCGTATGGACAATACTCAATTCTATTGGCGGAACGCCGTTCTTCTCCGGTTTGGTCAGTTTGGAAGCAGTTGGCGCTTCCAATGTGGTTGTCATCTTGTTTCGTATCCTTTCGTGTCAGGTCGTGTCGTTTTGGGATGGGAGCTGACACGCCTCCCGAACCCGTGTTGTTGCAACCAGGCTCGCTCCGCAATGAGAGCGTCGTTTCGTAGAGGAAAAGCCCCTAATGCGGGTCCGCCTACCGGACTCAAATCGGCTACCCAATGCGTTCCCTGCGGTTCGACATGGGAGGCTCTACAAAGCGTAGATTCTCCTAGTTCTAGCATAGGCGCGAACGCGTCTTCCCAGAGGAACTGGAGAGTTCCGTCAGGCGCGATTTCGAGCAGGGAGGCGTTGTCGGCTTTGTTGGCGATACTCTTTCGTCTTCTCATCGTTCGTGGTCTCTCCTAAAGCGCGTTCTATGCCTTCGGTGAGGGCGGTGCATCCAGAGCCTGTGTGACCCTGAACCTCCACCTTCACCTCGGCGTCTTTGTCTATCGTGATAACTATTGTCTCCATGAGTAACTCCTATCTCTTCGTACAGACGAGGCGGAGCGATCCGTCCTGTTGCACGGACTGCGTGACCCGGTAGCCCTGCTTTCTCGCCTGTTTGGTTGCGACCTGAGCGGAGTATTGCTGGCGAAGACGAGTGGCTTGCTTGCCAATCGCCTCCTCCAGACCGTACCCTCCGCCCCAGAAGTCGTACATCAGGGTGTAGCCGGGTTTGCCGTCCCTGCGTTTCACGACCCCGACCTCGTAGGCTTGAGCGTTGTTTTGGAGACGTAGCGCGTGTTCGCACTTCCCCATGTCCTCGACGGTAAAGCCGCCAGGAAGGGGGAAATCTCCGACGTGCCTGCCGTACCAACGAAAGGTCTCCTGACCTTCCATGAACTCAAGTCCAAGAACTTTGCAGGCGGCTTTTAACGCCTCCAAATCCTTGATATGCACCTCCACCGTAGCCACATGGCTCATAGCGGAACTCCTTTCTGTATAAATCGCGGGGTAGCGGACTTGCCCTACTCCTCGAAGTCAATGAGACGCCCCTTCTTCTTCGATTTGGAAGAGGAAGAGGCGGCAAGTTTGGTCTTTGGCGTCGATAACGGTGAAGTGACTGAAACCGGAGGAGGGTTTCCTGCGATTCCTAACTTCTCCGCCACCTCCTGCACGGTGAGTTTTCCCAGCAGGACGCTCTCCACAAAGGGAGCGACCTGCCGTATGTGTTTGCAACCCCGCGTTTGTCCTGCCCTCTTAAAGATGAAGCCGGGACAGTTGCACGAGAGGGTCGCTACCTCGTCGAGCGTCGTCTCGTAGGTGGTGGAACCGGACGAGGAGGGAAACGCCCACGCGCCTACGATATTGAGAGTCATGTCTGTCACCCTCATTACTCTTTGCCAAAGGCGCGAGTTCCAGCGGGTGAATTGGCGCGGTTCTTGTCGAAAACTCCCGAATACGACGCGCTGACAAATCGCCCTTGCGCCTGACTTCGCAGATTATCTATCTGGTCTGCGGCGCTTTTGCTCACGGGAACGATATAGGAGGACGCCTCTACAAGCGAGCAGTCCAGCCTATATGCCAATTCGCAACACTGCTTTATCTCCGCCCCCGTCCAACCTTCATTCGGGGGTATGACGAGGCTTTCATCTTCCATGCCCTCTAACGAAACGCCGTACTTCTTGAGATATATGTCCCAGATAGTCCTGCGCTCCTCGCTGTCGGGCAAGTCGAAGAACATGGTCACCTCCTTGAATCGCCTCCGAATCTCAGGAGCGAGAGCGGAGAGAGAGTTGCAGGTAGCGACAAACAGAGCGCGTCCCTGAGAGATGGCTTGAACCACATCCAGAGCCATCCTCAAGTTGGTTTCGCTCTCGCCTACCAGCGACGCTTTCATGCCCGATAGGTCAAAGGAGACGGTAGGGATACCGACCGTGTTGCCAATGGCTTTCGCTACTGCGGATTTCGCCGCGCCGGGAGGTCCCAGGAAGAGACAACCCTGCGCTTCTTTGTCCTGCATCCATGAGAGGAGCGTTCCAAGAAACGACTGCGATACGCCGGAGCTGTCTCCCATGGAGCCAGCGAGAGCCTTCTCGATTTCGTCAATGAAGACGACAGCGCGAGGCGGCTCTTTGCCGTTTACCAGACGTGTCAAAAACGTTTTGGCGTTCTGAACTCCTCCAATATCTGCGAAGGTTTCGCCCCCTCGCCACACGGAGAGCCCCGGAGTCTGCTCAATCATCTGTCGTTTCCGCTCCCAGAGGGAGGGAATATCCAGACCGTCGGGGGTTATGGAGAGCGCAATCGCCTGTTCCGCAGGAAAGGCGGAGAGACCGATCGTCGCGTCCACCGCATGAAGAACGGTCTCCGTGGACAGTTCGGGGAGTGAATTCGTGACTTGAGCGCATTCGTATTGAGCGCGAACCAGACTCGCAAGTTGCTCCGAGTTGGGAAGAGCCTCCTCCAATACCCAGACATCCTGCACAAGTTCGGCAGGAAGGCAGAGGATCGGAGAAAGAAGCACAAGTGTTCGCTTGTTGCTCTTGTACAAATCCCGTAGGTTCCAGATGGCTTGCGCGACGGTGGGTTGCTCCGTGTACCTATGCGAGTTGTGGAGAAACAGGATGGAGCGCTCCGGCAGTTTCGCCGCCAATACCAACGCTTCTACCGGGTTCTGGCTTACCTCTATCGCCTCAGAGCCAAACAGGGCAAGCGCGGAGTTTCCCGCCTCACTAACGCCAGCGAGACCTCGAATAACGTCCCACTGAAGAAACGGAGGCGGGTTCTCCTCGAAGCCGCAAACAAGAGTTTCAATGGTAGAAGCCGGGTCGGGAGTGCGGATAGCGATAAGCGGAGTGCTTACTCTCCTCGCGGCTTTGAAACGATGCAATAGACAGGACATAGTGTGTCAAACCTCCTAAAGTTCATATTGTCAACGTGTCAAGAGGGCAAGCAAGAAGCTAGCCTCTGTACGCATTGAGCGTAATGGGGAGGCGGTCTTGTCGGCAATTGCCGTTGCTTACACGCAACGCGAGTCGCCCACCCGCGCTCCAGGACATAAGATGGTCGCATAGCGGGAGCATAAATTCTCGCGAACATCTGACAATTCAGCCAGATAGACAAAACGAAGGGAGCGAAGCGAGATGTCTCAAGTCGTGCTTGAGGTGCGAGGAGGCGTGTTGGAAAACATCTACTCCAACGCGAATGAGGTTGAGATTGTGGTTGTGGACAGGGAGAGCGGGGAAGTTATATTGCAGGCGCATAGGATAGCGCCCTCCTGCCTCTCGGAACTCCCGTCAGAGATTCGAGAGGCGCTCTCAGAAAACGCGCAGGGCGTCTACAGAGAGGCGGTGGCGGTATGAAGTTCGTGAAGTGGGTTACGCTCACCTCCGCAGAGCGAGACGCGGTTGGCGGAGGAGTCAGGCAAAACGCCTCCAGAGTCGCCTCATTTCCCGCCCCAAGAGAGCATATGTTTAGCGTCCGTTTGCCAAATGGCGCGGATTGCAACGTGACATGCACTCGATACGGAACGAAAGCGCACAGATTTCAGTTCGGCGCGCCTGTCTGTCAACGCGTCTTGCATAGCGATACCCTGTCAGGAGGTGTGAACGGCATTGAGGAGAAGGGAAGAGAACTTGCGACACAAGCCTTTCGGATCGCTCAACTGGCGGAACAGAAGGAGATGAGGAGAAAAACGCCGCCACCGGGAGCGAGTTTGAAAATGATGGGAGTTCCTCTGTTGAGCCCCAAAAGCGCAGACTCGCAGGCGGGATTCTACTCGGTTTGCTTGCGCCATGCCAGTGGGACGCTGGTTCAGCTCGGAACTCTCTACGAAGAACCAGATAAAGCGTGTGGAGATTTGCAGAGCGGGACGCATAGACCCGTCACTCTTTACGGGGAACAACAAATTGTGATTGGCATCTGTTGTCGATACGCGAGAAGCTGGAAGGAGCCAAGCCTTCTCGTCTTGCCAGACAAGCGAACTGAGCCAGAGAGGCAAGTCAAGAAACCGACCCGACGAACGCGAAAACCACAATAACAAGGTTCGATATAACTTCTCCTCCCGACGTATCGCTACGTCGGGATTTTTCTTAGCGAGTTTGGCGCTTCCACGCAATGCAGATTGCTCTCAGGTCCTCTCCTTTTTACGCTAATTCTGGATGAGATTGCTATCTTATCCAACCAGGAACTTTGCACACAGAAAGGAGAGAAGATATGGCTATTGCGCCGCCTTCTCATGAAACACCGCTTACCCTGACGGGGCTGTTACCACCCCCTCCCAACCCGCCTCCCATATCTGTCCAGATTGGTTTTGCGGATGACGACGAAGAGCGAAACTGGCTTGAGGAGCTTATGGACTGGGGGGAGAGCGACATAGGATGCGACTTCTCGGAAGGAGCCCTCGCTCCAAACGGCTGTCGCTGGTAACGGGCGCTTTGAGGGTAGGAGGCTTATCGCTTTTTACTCTCCACAACCACAAGGAGAACCTATAGTGAACGAACAAGCCGTATTGGTAGAATTGGAGGATGCGCCAGATGGCGAAGGCGATGAACCCCTTGAGATTGTCGTCACGAATGCAGGGAACATTACGACTCGACTGTATACGCTCTTAAGAAAAGCGGTTCCTATACTGGAGGATCCGGAGAGCGTTCCCGCACCCTTCCGACAAACAATAGCGGACGCAATCCGTATTGAGTTGGACGAGTCGGAGGAAGACGGAGACGAAATGGAGCCTGCGCTATGTTTCGGAAGGGAGCCTGAAAGGCGACTTTAAGCCTCGCCAGCGTGAAGTATGCAGTAACGCTACTGAATACATTTGTCACACATTGGGCGTTCTATATCGATAGAACGCCTTTTTTCGTACCTGCTCCCCTTCCCTCTCAGTCGTTCGCGCAAGAGTCAACATCCGTCGGCTAAAGGTAGACGGTTTGTCCCCAATTGGAAGGGTGCGCTTCCTCTCGGAACATTAGGGTGGCTGACAGTTCGCCCCGCGCCTTCAGGTTCAACCCGGCGCTATAGTCGTCGTTGACCTGCAAGCCACAGCGGAGGCATAAAAACCGCTCTTGTGTCTTGTGGTTGGCGCGTTCGCAGCGACTACAACGGGAACAGGTCTGTGAGGAGTAGCGCGGGTCTACCGCTATCAGAGCGACGCCAGTGCATCGCGCCTAGTACGCAACGAACTGCTTGAGTTCGGTTCGCATCGCCCGATTAAAACCGTCTCCTCTCTGACGAATACCCTTTAGGGTCTCCACCGAGAGTGCGGGCGGCATCGCCCCTGAAGGTAGCAAGCCTGGTGCGGGGAGAGGCGCCTAAACTCTTGGTGGACGATGGAATCTCGCGTTGGCTAATCGTGAGGTTGGGAGGCGAAAGGAGTCTGGTTGATTTTTTCATCCCACTGCCAGAAATCAGGGATGCCGCACTTTGGATTCTGGTCAATAAAAGCGAGAAGCCGTGCAATTCGAACTGCTTCTCTATCAAAATCTGCAAGCGATTCCGCCGCTCGCTCTGATTTATGCGCTCGAACTCTGTAGAAACGACGCGTCCTCTCCTCCTGCTCAGTAAACACTCTAAACGCCTCTGGGAGCGAGGATTCGAGCCTCCCCCCTAGAAGTTCCCCTAAAAAGGCGTGATACGCGCTCTGATGGGCTTCCAGGTGGCTTTGGCGGGTCTTTTTAAGGGAGATGACCTCCTTCTGTTTACGTTTTGCGTCGTAAGGCTCTCTCGCTTGAGCCACCAGCTTTTTGACGCCGCCGAAGTCATTAGGAAACCCGTCCTTCTCTTTGCCCTGTTTTGAAGTGAACTCTGTCAGAAAATGCGCCCAGGTCTCGTCCTCCGCTAGATACTGCTCCGCCTCCGCGATCTCTCTCGAACTCGGAGGTTGCTCCTGACCGTATCGCTTTTTATAAAAATGCTTTACGAGGCTAATCGCTTTTTGATTTGAGGGCGGCTCTACGGGCGATAACGGAAGTTCTAATGGAAGGGCGCGCGGGGCGACGGCTCCGCTCTTTTGAGGCGAAGGTTTGGAGCGAAACATTCGCTCCTTCCTTCCGCTGATGATTCCAAAGTCGAATACGAGTTGTTGGAAGCGCGCCTTTTCTCCAGGAGTGTAGAGCATATTCCAGTCCGCTTCACCCTCCTTGTCGGTAGTCGTTTCATACTCGACTCTGGAGATGTAACCTGCCTTAATATGCGGAAGATGTATTTTGTACATCTGTTTCTTGACCTGTTCAAACTCAAAGTAGCGTGTCAATGTAGAGTATTCACAAAACTCGGAGTAAGGCAGTTTCGCGCGATGACCAAATTTTATTGCGGGAAATATTTCGTAGCTGATGATTTCATAAAAGCGTTGCGGAGCGGGCGAGAGGTCTCGTAAATAGTCGTAATCCAGAGGGCGACGGGGAGCGTTGTTTAAGACTTCGAGATAAAGGTCATGAAAAATAAGGTACACGGCGTCCGCCTTCGCTCCGCTCGGAAGGCGTTCGCCTGTGAGAATAAGTCCGTAGCGCGTATCGCTGAATTCAAAAGAACGCTGGCTGCCGTCTAATGCGCGGTAGGCGGTTTTCGCGGTAATTCCGGCGAAGGCGTTCTGGCGTAGAGCGCGTTTGACCTTATTCGTGTCTGCGCCTAACTCCAATTCCCGCGCTATCTCGGCGAGACTGCCGAGCCGTAGCAATTTTGGCACAGGTCGCCCCGCCTCGTCGATGCGACGGTTAATAACGAGCGTGTCCAGTTTATAGGCAAGCGGGCCGGGTTGACCGTAACGACTGTTATGAGAAACCTCCCAGAGAAACGTTACCGATCCCTGCGCGTCCTTCCGGCGGATTTCGATATTAACAATCCCTCGATTAGCTAGCCGATGAATCGGGAACCGGGATAGCGCCGTCTCCGAACGGAGGATATTGATGGCATCTTCGCTGGGAGCGTCGACTGGAAGCGTTTCTGCAATCTTCATGGCGTTTGTCGGAAGAGACGCTCCTTGCGGGTCGTCACAACCCCTTTCTATGGAATTAGCGTTTCGTGTTTCGCTCATCTTCTTTAACTCAGCGTATAGACCGTTACGCTTGCAGGGTGAGGCTCTCCCCCCCCTGACTGTTTGGGCGAGCTAAGGATAGGAGCGTGAATCATTTATGTACAGTATAGAAAACGCGCCCATTTTTAGAGTCTAGCGAGTCTATATATGTATAAAGATTCTATACGAGTCCAAAAGAGCGCAAAAAAAGGGTGTTTTGAGATAGGAATCGCCCTCTGGTCCGCAAGAGCGCGTCTCCCCAAAGCGTGAGTTGCGTCTCCCCAAAGCGTGAGTTGCGTCTCCCCAAAGCGTGAGTTGCGTCTCCCCAAAGCGTGAGTTGCGTCTCCCCAAAGCGTGAGCGGGCGATACGACAGGAACGAGGCTTTTGGACGGAACAGAGCGACGTCAGGTCTCTGTGTCAGGCGACGTTTCCGTCTCAAGTATCTCGTCTCCTACCCTGCCTCGTCGCGTGTATAGTAGGAGCAACGCTTCCACTACCATCTCTTGTTTTTTGATTTTAAGGGGCCATGACCTGTGTACGTATTCGTCGATCCACTCGTTCAGGGCATGAGGAATACGCAGGGTGACCGTCGTGGTAGGCGATTTCGCCAGAGCCATGGCTTGCGCCTTTCTTGCCTGGAGTTTCGACTGGGCTGACGTGGAGGTCTTTGTCTCGTTGCGTTTCGGCGCAACCGTCTTTTCGCTCTCGTTTGCATCTTGTAAGTCTGTCATATTGTCGTATTGCAATATTGTGTTATTGTCATAATCGCTTTGCGTTGTCGTTCGCTCTGCGGTTTCAATAGGTTCGGGGGCGGCGTCCGTTGAAGACCTGTTCAACCCCCTGCCGGAGCGGTTTCTATCGTTCTGGATGATGTTTCCCAGCAGGTCGTTAAGACCGCTATCGACGGCGATTTTGTCTTTGTTAGCCACGACGTATCTCCTCTATAACCGATTGATAGGCTTGTGTCGCCTTGCTTCGCGGAGAGTGCAGAGGCAGAGGCTGTTTAGAGAACTGCGAAGCCTGGACGTCTTTTGTCTTTGGTATGGCGACGCTAAAGATGTTATTGCCCAACCTCTCTCGTAGACCCGCTTCAATGGAGACGCTCACCGTGGTGTGTTCGGTCCGGCAGGCTAAAATTTTGGGGGGCGGAAGGTCGGGGTTGACTTTACGCACCTCTTGCATGGTGGCTTGAAGTTTAATCATGCCTCTTACGGAGAATATAGACATATCCACAGGCACGATAACTTCGGACGCGGCGACAAGGCAGTTGATAGTGGTGAGGTCAAGGGACGGCGGGCAGTCCATAATGATGTATTTGAAACGTGCGAGAAGAGGCGTCAGGGCGGTTTTCAGGAGACTTTCCAGACCGACGCGCCCTGCGACGCGTCGCCAGATATCCGCGAGGTCCAGATTTGACGGCGCCAGCCACAGGTAGTTGGGAGGCGGACCGACGCGGAGAAGCGTCTGTTCAATGCTGACCTCATCCAGCAGTACGTTATAGAGGGTTTGCTCCTGGTCATCCGGGTCGAACCCAAAAGCTTGCGTCATATTGCCTTGAGGATCGCAATCTAGCGCAAGAACGGGGCACTCCTGCGCGAGAAGCGTGGTGAGGGCGACTGCGGTTGTCGTTTTACCGACTCCGCCCTTCTGGTTTGCAATCGCGATAATCCTTGGCTTTTCGGGATTGAGAGATACCGAGATAAGTTTCGGACTAAACACGCTGATAAGCTCTTCACGCTCGACAAGAAGACGATTTCCTTTTTGATAGCCTTTGAGGCGTTGGTCGCGAATGTAGTTACGTATCGTTGTTGTGCTCACCCCCGCGATTTGAGCGGCATCTTGGAGTCCAATTAGGTTCATGTTCTTCCCGTTTGCTCGAATTTCGCGTATTATAGCAAATAACGAAGTAAAGAGTCAATAGGTTTGGAAGAGTAAGGGTCTCCTCTAAGCGTGAGGTTACGACATGAGGACAAACAAACTTGTATTATTGCGATATGACGGATAAGTCCTATTCAAATATTGCTTGTTTGTCATAACACAATATGACAAACAAGCAATATTTTGTTTCAGGTAATCGATAGAACACATCCTGCATGCAATTCCCTTAACGACGCGCTGAGATGGCAAGAGGCGCTTTACTTTTGTTTCTCTCCAAAAAGTCGGGATTAGTGGTAGATTCTCTATATCGTCCCTTTAAGGAGAGTTCCCATGCCCCGCGTCCGTG
>CAIJLM010000503.1 GCA_903821495.1 uncultured Chthonomonas sp.
TCTGGAGAAGATGTAGAGCGCAGAGCCGAACAGAAAGGCGAGACAGAGGAGATAGAGCGAGGCGACAACAAGGGACATAGGAGGCAGGTTAGGGTGTCATAACCATTGCGATTCTAGCCTCTATTTTGCCAGAGGGAATACGAAATGGCAAGCGGTAGCCGTTTACGCTACCCGGTAGGCTTGGCAGACCAGTTCTCGGTACACCGAAGAGCGAATGGCTCTCGCCAGAATAGAACCTGCGAACTCCAAGACCTGCATCTGGCAAAGATAACACTCTTCGCCCCAGTGCATCCTCAACTCTCCAATGACTCTGAGGGGCCAGCCAATCCGCCGATAGAGTTTGAGCATGGGCGGCGTACACTCCAGTAGTACCGCCTCCATCTTCTGAGCGACGCAGTATCTCCACATCTCGACACAGAGAGACCAGAACAGCCCCTCACGCCCTCGATACTCGGCTCCGAGCGCCAGAATAGTGATATGAGCCGTTTGGGAAGGGTTGGGGAGTTCTAGGTCAGCCCAGACGCGGTGACAGGGGAACCTTCCAGCGCTATCTGGCAGAACGATTTGTAATCCTCCCGCTAACTCCCCTCTATCGATGGTTCCAAAGTGAAGCGAGTTAGAGGGACACTGAGCAAGCCACTCTCCGGGTTGCCATCCCAACTCGTCAGCGACCTCTTGGAAGAGCGCAAGGAGAGTTTTTACCTCCCCAGCCTCAGTCAGAAGAGCGATTTCGCTTGTGCCCTGCGTATGTATCGTTTCCATCTTCGTTTCTCCTCTCAACCTTTGTGTGACCTATAGTATACCCCGTGTGCGCGTATATAAGTGCATACGTTTCTGCCTTGTCTGCGATAATGAGGAACTTTTGGATTAGGCAGGTACTCCCTCATGGCTCGTGGCGCTCCCCGATTGCGGACTTCCGATGGCAAGGTGAATCAGATTGGCTCTCGTGTGCGACAGAGACGGACAGAGTTGAAACTGACTCAAGACGCTCTGTGCGCTCGGTTAGCTCTTGCTACTGACGGAGCATGGAACGCTGACCGAATGGAAATCTATCGCATTGAAATAGGAACTCGTATTGTCTCCGATTTAGAACTATTGGCGTTAAGCCGCGCCTTGAAATGCGCCCCCTATTGGCTCCTATTAGGAGAGGAATCTTCCTCTGCGTAATTTCTCCTAGCCCCCTCACTGACCGAGGTTCTTCTAAGAATCCTCTGGCTTGGCAGAACTAGAGAAATTATGTCTAGTTATTCTAATTTAGAAAATTGATATTTGTATTATACCATAGGCTCAACCAAAGACGAAGCAGGTGAGCCTTCCTTGAGAAAATCCACTTTTACGCCGGAATATGATGTCTTCTGCCGTCTCCTCCGCCAAATCCGCGAAGAAATGGGCGTCAGTCAAAACCAACTTGCGAAGCGTTTGGAGGTTCCGCAGGGCTGGTTAAGTAAGTGTGAGAACGGTCAACGCCGAATGGATGTGCTGGAGCTATGGACAATTTGTGAGGAGTTGGGAGTCGCTCCGGAGCAGTTTATGGCGCGTTTGCGCCAAGTTCTGAGCGAGCTGTAGAGCATATCTCATATTGTGGCAGAAGGCGGTGGAGTGTGGAAGGTATAAGTGGCAATGTAAAGGGTGTGAGTAGGCGGTATGAATGGGAGGGGGCAACGAGTTTCAATTCCACACTGGTTCGATTAAAAGCTCCGATACGGACGCGAACCTCTCCGTATGGCATCTGCGTTTCAATTCCACATTGGTTCGATTAAAAGACGCTCGACCCGCCGCCCTCCAACTCCTCAATCGTCTGGCTCTCATGGTAGCGCCGCTCCCGTATCCAACGCGCCTGATACGCCGAAAACCGTACTCTAACCCGAACCAGTTCCGCGCCGTGTAGCATATCCAATCCCCGCCGCAGGTACTCCTCAACGTCAAACCCCTCCTGACGCGCAAACGCTCGCTCCTGTTCCAGAACCCGCCACTGCCGTATCCGCCCAAGAAAGAACTGCCGAATATCTTGCCGCCACTCGCACCATGCAATCAGGTGCGGTTCGCCCCGCCACATCAGTAGCGCGTAAGGGTGAATGACACGCTCAGTAGTCGCGTCTCGCCGTCCGCTATAGTACAGAATCTCCACCCTCTTTCGCCACTGAATCGCCTGTTCGCAATCCGTCGCCAGCCCTGATGAGAGCGCATGAGCGAGATGGATAGAGCCGCGCATTTCGGAGTGCGAATGGGAGGTTTTAGGCAGGTAGGTTTGCAACTTCTCAACAACCTGACGCAACGGTTCGCTGTCGGTAGGCGAGAGGTACTCCTGCGCTACCAGCAACGTCTTGCAAAGCGTATTCGCCTCGCTCTCCGAAAGCGCGAGGTAGGGGAGACTGTAGGTCGCGTCCGAGTAGAACCAGCCTCTGCGCCTCTTATCAAACATGAGAGGGGCTTTAAGGCGTTCCTTCAAGAACTTGCTGTCGCCGAACGCCGTCCGTCGCGAGACCTCCCAGCGACTACGCAACGTTTCGGCGTTGGGATAGCGTCCCCCGCGTATTTCAGCGTCCAACCAGTAGATGCGTTCCGTTTGCGACACTTGTTCGCTCCTTCGTAGTTACTCAAAATGCAAACTCTAAACCGGCAACCCGCATGGAAAAGTTTACTAAATGTTCGCTAGTTGTTAGCGATTCTCCTCTCGCAAACACATTGAAACCTTGAACCAGCGTCCAACAAGTTCAAAGCAATCGCACAGTTTGCCCTGTCTCCTTTTCAAATCGGTGGAGGACAATATCACAGTAGAGCGGGTCAATCTCTATCCCGAAACACCTCCTCCCTGTCTCTTCCGCTACCGTAAGCGTCGTGCCCGTCCCTATAAATGGGTCGAAGACTATCCCGCGCTTGCTGTCAAAGGTCTCCATGAGCCATCTCGGCAGATGGGCTGGAAAGGTCGCCGCATGATACCTGTGGTAGGCGTTGTGTCGTTGCGGCTTCCCCTGATACACGTTGGGAATGGTTCCCCGAAAGTTCGCCGTGTGTACCGTGCGTGTCGCCCTCTTCCCGCGCTTTCGCGACGAGAAGAGCAACAGAAACTCAAATCTGCTATTGAGGATGTTCCTGCCCATGGCGGGAGGAGCGTTTATCTTGTCCCAGATGGCGATATCCGCAAGGTTATGACGCAGGAGATAGAGGTATTCCAGCAAGGCGAGTTTGTTGCCGGCGAGCATCTGGAAGTTGACGATGACGGTTTCTGAGACCTCTAGAGCGTTCTCTGTTATGGTTTGTAAAAGAGCGAGGAATGCCTGGTGTGACTGTTTGTCTTGAGAGCCGACGTACCTACTCTCTTTGAGATAGCGATTGTTGGCGAGAAGAGCGTTTCTACCAAGATTGTAGGGAGGGGAAGTTATCGTGAGCCTTGCTTTCTCGCCCTGCATGAGCCGCGCTACCTGCTCTTTGTCCCGGCTATCTCCGCATAAAAGGCGATGTCGCCCTAACTGCCAGAGTTCGCCCTGTCGGACTCGTCGCGGGATTTCCAGGGATGCTTGTGTGTTCATACGCCTCCTTTCGGATTGGTTTGGGGTTGATTGGCGTATGGGAGTAGCATATCCACTTTTGACCACCGACTGCTTTTTGTGGTTGGAGGAGAGGCGACGCGAGTCGGGTGCATGAGGAGTTTTGGGAGGCGGTGTCGGAAGGCGATAAGTGAATAGCCTTGCTCTCGCACCCATTTGTCTTCCAGAGCGAAGAAGAGTTCTAAGAGGCTACAGAGAGTTTCTAGCGAATACTGCTCAAACAGTTGTCGAATGAGTTTACCCTCCCTGTTCTCGGAAAACGGCGGCATTAGATTCAGGGGAGAGCGTCGCTGAAACAATTTCTGGTAGAGGCTCAAGAACTGTTGCGTTGCCGCCTCCATGCTAGGCTGTGTCACTGTTGAGGGGGAAGGGGGAGTAGTTTTGTAAACAGTTTCTTTTGTTGTTTTCGCTTTTGTGTTTTCGCTTTTGGCGAATTTTCGCTCTATTTTGGCATCTGCGCTCTCAAAATGCGAAAACGTTTGGGAGACATTCGCCACTGGGTCCGCTTGTGGCAAAAGGCGTGAGTGAAGGCGAAAATAGAGCCTCCCTAACTGGCGCTGTCTTTGCTGAGGGGTGCGGAGCGGCTTGCCTTCGCTGTCCTCTACGACAATGAGTCGCTTTGTGAGCAGAGATTGTACCGCTCTGCTGACCGCCGCGCTCTCTCTACCCGTCCGCTTCTTGAGTTGGCTATGGGTCAACCAATCTCGTAGTTTGCGGCTCCCCTGAACCTCGTCTCTCCATCCAAGCGTCTGCCGAACAAGGACGCACAAGACACGCCACTCGGTATCCGAGAGCCGTGGCATCTCCACATCCAAAAGGTGGTTCGGAAAGGGCGCGCTTTGGGGAGGAAAGAGATTTGGCGTCATAAGCCCCCTCCGTCTTCGGTTGGAATCTCCTCGTTGAAAGTCGATGTGCCTTGTTGGGGAGCGTCATAATCCCCGACGATAGCGGAAGCAAGAAACTTCGCAGGATACCGCGCCCCTCTATGCGGGAGCCAGTCCAACTGCCTGCGAATCACCTCAACGGGGTACTGACCCAGAATCTCATTCGCCTGACCGCGCTTCATCCCCGTGGCGCACAACCTGCGTAACAAAGCATTCCGCTCTTTCTCCGCCTCTGTCGCGAACTCTTCGGGGACTTCCCACCCGTTCAACTCGGCTATCTGTCGCTCCACCTCCTCACGAGGTCTGGCGTACTTCTCCCGTGACAGTGCGATTACCTCTTCGCGACTTGCGGGTTGGTACGGCAGAACGGTATACGATTCATCTCGTTCTTCAGCGACTTCATGCACGCTTCCCGCCAAACTGCGCGAGGGCGTGTAGGCGTCCAGCCCGCTCTCACGAGAGAGGAAGTAGACAAGAGGCCCATTTTGCCATTGAAACGCCGTGAGTCGCTCCATGCGCGAAGTGACTTTGGCTACAGAGACGCCCATTGCGTGAGCCAACTCGTGAACGCTGGGAGCGCAGACTCCATTTGGAGTGACAAACGTGAGAAGGGTGAGAAGGTTCTTCACATCTTCCGGCGGGAGCGCGTTGAGCAATCCGCTTGTTCGGAGCGCAGGCGTAATGAGCATTTGCGCCATGGGGCGAAAAGAGGAGTTCCCAGAGACAAGATGCCTCTCCTGATGCACGATGACAAAAGGCGTATCGGGAAGAGCGCTCTCTTCAGTGGGTTCAGTTTGTGATGTATGAATGGGAAACATAGGGCAAACGTAACAAAAGAAAAAAGTCAGAATAGAATAGCGCGCGTCCAGGCAACGCTCGTTGCGCTAGTGACGCGGAAAGACATAGGATTGGGGCGTCCATCGGCGGAGCGGTCAGCGACTCAGGTTGCCTGGTCGCCCCGCGCCGGATGACCGAGGAAGGTCGCCTTATGCTTCGGCAAGGCGGCTTTTGTCGTATTAGAGCCGAAGTCGTATATTCTGGAGTTCTTGTTGGAGAAGGCGAATAGCAGCGTGCAATCGCCTCCGCTCTTTTGCGGGGAGGGCTTCACAGGGCAAGTTCTTTGTAAGGCGAATCAGCATCTGAGCCAGATGACGAAACAGGGCTATCCGTTGACTTGCGGTAGAGAGGCGGCGCTCTGTCGCGGCAGGCGCCTTTCGCAACAGTCTTCTCTGTCTGGAATGGGATTGAGGGAGGGCGTTCATGAGGAGTCATTTAGTGAGGGATAAGGTAGCGAAGAAAAAAGAGAGCCGCCGCAGAGGCGAGAAACGGATACAGAGCCTCCTCATAAGAGGAGCCTGTAACAACCCTCCATTTGTAGGGGAGTAGGAAGAATCGCTTCGTGAACGGCGCGCCGGGTATCCCTGTGCGTGTGCAGGCGTCCGCCATAAGGTGACTGGCATACCCCAGCCAGAGGCAGAGAGGAATCTGCCAGCCGACCACGAATGCGAACGGTAGGAGACCTCCGCCGAGCAGGCACAGCGCAGGGAAGGAGTGAAGAAAACCGCGATGTCCCCACGTCTTGTTCGCGCTGTCGGCGAAAAGGGCGAACGGCTGTACTCCTTTAATGCTGAACGACTTTATCTTCGACTCTACGGCGTCTAAATCAGGGAGCAGTGCGCCCAGTATAGTTATCGCCGCTAATAACGGGAGATTCTCCGCTGTTACTCCATAAGGAATGAGGGACACGCCCCAGAGCGTAGAGAGTCCAATAAGTATATGAGTTCTTGCCAGCATAGCGCCTCCTTGAGTTGGGGTTACTTCTGAATGGATAGGGTTAGTGACGGGAGTTTGACTTCCCGAAGCGGCCTCCTCCGTTTTAGTTCGCCTGCGTCGCACTTTGCCGGGAAACCGCTCTCGTAGTTGGTCAAAGTAGGAGTTGTCTATCGCGGGATTATTTTCCGAACCGGATGTAACGCCGATTTGATACTGAATCAAGAGGTTGTTTAGTTCTTCTCCGTCTATAAGGCGAATAGGAGCGAGCCTGTCTCCTGCGACCGCTTTTTTCGCGGCGTTGGGAAAGGTCGAGGTGGTTACCAGTAATCCGTGTCGCGCTCCGGTTCTAAGCATGGTTCCTCGGAGTTCGTCCACAAAGCGTCTTTGGATAGGTCTGGTGTACTGCTTGACCTGAGCGATAACTTGAATTCGGGTGACTCCGACTTCTGTGTACGCCTCCATATCCAGTCCGCCATGCGCGGTTCTCTGCCGCCACTGAGTGCGTCCCATGAGTTTGACCTCGACATAGCCCATGGAGACGAGCAACTGCTGTACACACTCCTCAAAGGCGTGGAAACTGAGGGAGAGTAACTGTTCTTTGAGCGCAGGCTGGAGTTCCTCTTGGGAAGCGTAAGAATTTGGAGCGACTTTACTCATTCTTCCGCCTCTCTCTCAATAGAAACCAGTCTGTCGCCCTGCGCGGAGGTATCCAGAGACCATTTCCCGGAGCGGATATGGCGATATTCTGGATTGACCGCTCCCTCTTTGTCGCTGACTTGTTTCGGGAGACATCCCTTACAACCTGTGAGTTCACATATCGAAGGGGTCAGGTACTCCCCATCTAGCGAGATGATGTCTCTGGGGTCTACCCTGCGACCCAGTTTGTTCTCTAAGACGCTGGTCAGGGTGCAGACAAGGGCGTAGGAGGGGGACGACCTGCCGCTCATTAGGCGACTCAATGCGGAGCGGGAAATCCCTGCGTCGCGGGCAAGATGAGAGGCTCCCTGAAAATAGTAGTCCTGAATGTGTTCCAGAATAGCCTTAATCCGGTTGTGTATCTCCTGTTGCGATACCTTTCTTGTAAAGGGAACACGTTTTACAGGGCGTTTCTGTCGTTGACCAGGTTTGTGGAGGCGGAAGGAGGTTGGAGGATGTTGGTTCATGTTAATGGATTGATATGCCGCTCTCGTTTCGGGGTAGTTCCATTCTTACATGAGCGGGATTAACTTCTCCCTTAATGGCGCTTCCAAGCAACGCACCCCCAAAATAGCCTCTAGGACTTGACAGTCCGAGGGGCTTGTGTCTTTAGTGGAGGCGAAAGCGAAGAGATAGCCTCCCGAAAACGGTTCTCCGAGCGATTTTCCGTTTCAAATCGCTCTTCTATTCCATCTAACCTCCCATCCAATCACTATGAACACTTCTACCAGCGACGGGCTTCGCGCTCAGGCGAAGGAGGTGTTGTCGCACGACCTCCCTGAGTTTCTGACGGCGGTGCGACAAGCCAGAAAGGAGCAAGTCGACATAGAGTTCTCTCTCAAGACCTTCCCTGGTGACGCCGAGATCCTCTACCTCTGTCTCTGGTTCGCTTATGACAGGGGGGTTTTAGTACGCCTTCTTCCCAAACGACGGCGAATCAAAAATAGAGTAGGCGCGATTTGAGAATCCAATACGCCTCTTGACAGAGGCGTGTTATCTGGCATTGAATCAGATTAGGAAAAGAGGCGAATCGCTACAATATCAGGTTGAGTTGCTGGGACGCGACACAGGGCGTCAGAGCAGGGAGAGGCGTGAAATGATGCGCTCATGCACTCTCTTCCTACCCGACAACTCCCTGCTGGCGAGACGGTTCTCCTCAACCCAACGCTTAAAGACATCTCGCTCACGCCGGAAGATATTCTCCTTCTGGATAGGATGGGCGTACCGCCAGAGCGACGAGACGAGTTCGTTCAGGATGTCGCTCAAATCCTCTACGCCGTCTTCGACACCCTTTTCCAGTAGCGCCTACCTCAATTTGTATAGAACAATAACTACCCGCTATGAGCGAGAACGCTTCCACCCTCTGTCTCATCTACTGCCGAGTGAGTTCCGCCAAACAGGTCACGGAAGGAGACGGGTTGCACAGTCAGGAGAAACGCTGTCGCGACTTCGCCACCTTGAAGGGCTATCTCGTGATTGGCGTCTTTCAGGAGGGAATTACGGGAACCGCGGCTGACCGCCCCGCCATGAACGCTATGCTCGCCACTCTGGGAGCGCAAAGCGGAGAAACCGTCGTTCTCATTGACGACATAAAACGGTTCGCTCGCGATGTCAGCCTTCATTTCGACCTCAAAGCCGAGATAACTAAACGGGGCGGGAGACTGGAAAGCCCGCTCTTTCATTTCGAGGACAGCCCCGAAGGCAAGTTCGTCGAAACCGTCATCGCCGCGCAAGCTGAACTGGAGCGTAACCAGAACCAGAGGCAGGTTATGAATCGCATGAGGTCTCGATTGGAGCAGGGCTATTGGGTCTTCAATCGCGTTCCCGGATACAAGTATGTTCACGAGCGCGTTCACAAGAAAGTCCTCACTCTGGATGAGAAGTGGGCTCCCGTTGTGCAGGAGGCGTTGGAAGGATTTGCAGGAGAGCGGTTCGCAACCACAATGGAAGTCTTTCGATTTCTGGACAAAGCGGGACTGTTTGGCGTCGTTAATTCCAAGAATCGCGGAAGGCACATCATGCAAACCCATAGGATACTGAGGCATAGGCTCTATACCGGACACATTGAGTTTCCATCTTGGAACATCTCGCTCCGAAAGGGCTATCACCCCGCGCTTATCTCACTGGAGACCTACGACACGATACAGGACAAGTTAGAGGGGAGAAGCAGAAAGAGCGTCGCCTCTCCCAATAAAGGGGAGTTCCTGCTTCGTAACTTTGTCGGGTGCGCTCAGTGCGGTCGCGCCTACACAGGCTGTTGGAGCAAGGGGAAACTCCACCGCTACGCCTACTACCTCTGCTACAACAAAGACTGCTCAAACTACTCCAAAAGCATCCCCAAAGAGAAGATGGAGAGCGACTTTGAACAGGTGTTACGCCCCCTCGAAACCTCCGCTGACCTTTTGGAGTTAATGGAGAGGTTCGGAACGCGAATCTGGAACGAAAAGAAGAAAGAACAGGAAAAACACTTCGAGCGGATGGAGAAGCGAGTTCGCGAGATAGAGAAGGAGTTGAACGACAAGACGGACAAGTTCAGCCAAACGAAGAGCGAGGTGATTGTACGGTTGTTGGAGAAACAGATTGAGGATTTGGAGCAAGAGCGGTTACGTCTGATAGACAGGTTGAACCCTCAAAACAGGGAGAAAGAGCAGGAGTTGCAGAGCGACTTTAGAACACTATTCGATTCAGTGCGAGATGTGCTGAAAAGCCCTTACCAGACTTGGGAAAATGGGGGTACGCCATTGAAACGCACGGTGGCGAAACTGGCGTTTTCAGGGTTAGTTCTCTATGACCGAAATAGCGGGTTTAGAACACCAAATTTGTCGCTCCCCTACCAGATAATTCATAATCTGGGCACACAAAAAGAGGGATGGTGGACCCTGAGTGAGCAAGTTAGAACACCGATGGATTGGGAGGCGGATGGAACGAACTTGAAGGTCTGGGAGAATTTCCTTCAGGCGTTGATAGTTTGGAGCAAAGCCTTGCAAGACGCATCCCGACTTGTGTAGAGGGACGCTCCTCCCATTCCTTGACACGCACCTCCTATGTTTCAAGATTCAGATATGCTGTGTCTTGAGTATGAGCGTTGTTGGGAAGCCCGCAATATGCGTTGCGTGGAAGCGGAAACGACCTGTTGAAACAAGTTTTCGCTATCCGTTTTAGTATGGTGAAACCCATGTGTTAGGGCGTAACAACGCCTTAACACCAGCACTCTCTCAACACTACCTTAACAGGGTGCAGAATCTTTTCAATTTACTTGAAAATAGTTCTCGCACCCCCTTGTAATATTTTGGTATTGTTGATATACTTAAATAATACACGATTCCCAACCAACAGGAGCGTAGAGACGTGTTCACTGCTATCGTACAAGACCATGTACACAACCCCCGTAATACAGGCTTACTCGAAAACGCTACGCATCACGGCGTAGCGGGAGTTCCAGGAGACGGGCCCTATATGTTGATGTGGTTCGAGGTCACGGAGGGTACGATTGTCCGCGCCTCATACGACACGTACGGTTGCCCCTCAGCAATTGCCAGCGGAAGTGTTTCCGCCGAGATATTACAGGGGCGCACTATCTCGCAGGCTCTCCTGCTGGATGCAACAGATATTCAACGGTTATTGGGCGGACTGCCATCTGGCAAGGAACATTGCGCGCAACTCGTTGTCGATACGATACGAGACGCTTTTTCGGGATAGAAGGGGTTACTGACATGGGCGACTTTGTCTGGATGGGTATCTTCGGGAACATTCCTGACTTGGGGAACACAATTCCCGTTGGCAATAGCGGCGGAAGTTGCGGGGGCGACCCTAGCTCTCAGACCACCGTAGACTTCTCTCCTACTGTCAACTCCAATGCGCGAGATGAGCGCGGTTTCTCCCTAACCGCGCAGAAGTTCAACCTCGCTGTCAACTTCTTCTATAGCGGACTGAGCAACGGAACCGTTACGGAGTACGGGCGGGGACGTAACGCCAGCGTCCGCTGTCGCATCACCTCCAGCACCTCTTCTAGCGCCGTGACCATGACCCTCGGCGATATGCGCAACTACGGCTACACGAAAGTCGGTACGGCGGGCGGCGTGACCACTTACACCCCTGTCGCGGGTAACGGCGCGACCTCCAGCCTCTCCTTCGATGGAACGACCTTCACGCAGTACCTCAACAACGGGATGCAACTCCAGTACGCAGCGCAGGTGGCGGGCGGCAACCCGGTGGCGCATCAACTGACGAAAGTCGCGGATGCGGACGGCGTGGCTCAAACCTACACCTACGGCTCAGGAGTGGAGGCGGGTCTCCTCAAGACCATCCAGACGCCGGGCGGCAACACCGTCTCCTTTATCTATATGGCGAGTACGGGAACCTCTCTTGTGAACGCGATACAGGACTGGACAGGTCGTTTCTGGACGATGCAGTACGACGCGAGCCGGAACATGACGACGTATCAGACCCCGATGGGTTGTATCACGAAGTTCGGGTATGATGGCTCGAACAACCTGACGAGCGTTCAAGACCCGCAGGGCTACACAACCTCGTTTACCTACTCGACCATCCCTGCTCCGACAAAACTGACGAATGTGAACGCCGGGAGCGGCGTCTGGACATTCACCTACAGTGGCGGCTTTAGCCAGGTGAAGGTGACGAACCCTCAGTTTGGGACGATGGTGTACGGCTTGAGCGGCGGTATCGTGACGGTGATGACGGATGTGAGCGGGAGTGTGACGAGTTATAGCTACACGAACAGCGTCCTTCAGAGTGTTCTTGGTACAATAGACGGCTCTCAGGTGTACACTACGAGCGTGATTTACGACGCGAACCTCTGGCTTCCGACGACGAGCGTGGACGGTTGCGGGAACATCACGAGTTACCGGTACGACACGTATGGGAACATCACCACGCTGACCACAGCGGACGGCGCTATCTCTACTTTCGGCTACGACGGAAGCGGTTCGACGCACCGCCGCGTGAGGCAGACCGACCCTCTCGGCAACGCA
>CAIJLM010000504.1 GCA_903821495.1 uncultured Chthonomonas sp.
CTTTCGGAGGCTCGTGAGACTTATCTTCGGCTTTAGGAGTTGGCTTCGCCGCGCTTGGGGGTATTTTCGCAGTTAACTCCTGCTCTTTTTTGCCCTCTTCTGGCTTTTCGGGCGCGCCGGGAGCAACGGGCATTGGGTTTACAGCGTTGCTCACTAATCCAACGCCAATGAGTAGAGCGATAACGAGAACTGCGGTAGTGGTATTAGAACGACGTTTCATGAAATGGAAACCTCCTGAATAGGGCATTCGCCTTTAGGATAGACGAAAGAATCTTGTCTAGATTATGCCCCTGTTTCGATTTGTTGTCAAGCGCCATGCCTACTTTGCGCCAATGAGGGCTTGTTCTCTCCTATACGGAGAGTATATTGAATAAGGATACCCACCCTCTAAGATTTTTTCAAACTTTTGTCAATATTCCAGAATTTTCCTAAAAACAGCCATTTTCCCGAATGGGGAAACAGGCGTTTTTAGGAAAATTCTCAGAAGAGGGCAGCCTGAATAGCGGCTTAATGCACTGTTGGCTTCATAGCCTCATAGAACTCGCGGGGCGATACGTAGCGCGTATGGTAGGTCTCCCAGTCCCGCTTGTGTCGCTTGTAAACAGGGTCGTCGCGCAACTCTGTCGGCGGTTTCGGATAGTTTTTGATGTCGTGCGCGGGAAGCGGCAGAACCGTCTTGGAGAAGGTCGTGTTGAAGTTCCCATCCTTCACCCACCCGTCGCCTATCAGAACGTAGTCGCGCTCCCAGCCCGCTTTCGCAGGAGTGATTTCGCTGAATCGGAGGCGCATTTCGTCGCCCGCGTTCATAATTACGTAGCGGTCGTCGGTCTGATTAAGGAGTTCTCGCACATCGCCGTAGCGGGTGTAGTAGCCTTCCAAGTCGAGCCAGATAGGTTTCGTCGCCACCACATTGTAGATTCCGATTTCGGGCGACGAGATGTTTTTCGTAACCGTCTGTGAGAAGCCTCTGCCCCTCAAGTCCGCCCCTGTCAGGCTCGTCATCTGTTTTTCGAGAGGCGCGTTCGCCACGCCTACCGCTGTTCCGATGTAGTCCCAGTAGATTTCGAGGTTCGTGCGGAGGCGCACTCGGCGCGGCGTGTTCGGGCGGAATATCCCTGTCAAGTTCAGAACCACCGTCTTGACCTTGCCTTCCGGGAAGCCTAGCCCCGGCTTCGCAGTCACCCAACCCCCCTTGCCGTCGGGAACCTCAAGGCTGAGTCCCTTCGGCGGTTCGTGGTTTCCCTGCGAAATAGCCACGTTGATACTGCTATCCGTCGGGTGAATCCAGCCCGTCGCGATAAGGTAGAGCGAACCCGTTTTCGGCATGGCGGGGTCTACCTCCACCTCTACATAGTGGTCGCGGGTAACGCCCTGATACTGCCCGCGCCCGAAGTTGTCTAGGTAGACCTCATCGCGCTTGCTAACCGTTTTCGTTACGTCATTTCCGTTATCGTCCACCGCATTCGAGATAGGGATAGGTTTGCGCGTCGTTATGACGGCGAGAGGCGGCGGCGGAATCGAGAAGCGTTCGTCAATCCAGATGTCGGTGTCTTTGGGATGGTCTACCGCCATAAGCCCAAGATGGTCGAAGAAGTGCGTCTCCCACAGCTCCGCGCAGATTCGGAGGTCGTAGTAGCCGTTACGCGGCTTCAACTGGTCTCCGCGAATTTTTATCCAGTCTTCAGTCTGCACGACTCCCGCCGTCGCCTGCGCGTTGATTTTTAACCCAAGCGGAGAGCGCCAGATGCAGTCGGTGACGAGTTTCATCTCCTTGCCATCCCAAGCGTAGAGCCAAGGGCAGGATCCGCCAATACGGTAGGGGGCTACCTGCGCTGTATCCATTTTCAGATTGTTAGCGAAGTCGGCGCGTACATAGCCGTTGGGCCAGAGAAGTCGAATCGCGTCGGTCTGCCCGTTCTCGCCTAGCCCAAAGTGCAGATTCGGCTCCGCCATAGGCGCGTGTTGATAGAGCAGCGAGGCGCGTAGTTCTAAAGCGCCGCCGAACCCGAAGGCGTTGATACGGGCGCTACCTTGAGCGGGGGCGGCGATGGGACCTCGCACTACAAAGTCGGCGCGAGGGCGGAAGTCCTGCCAGTGGTAGCTTTTCGTTCCCCTATTATGGAGGCGAACAGGCTTGCCATCCGCGGTAAGGGCTAGGGGATGCAGTCGCCCCTCCATTGAGTCGTTGGTTATCGTGAGCGAGCGGGCTTTGCTTGTCGTTGGAAGGGAGGAGAAGCCGCCTTTGTCGTCTCCAAGCCACACCGCGAAGCCGCTACCGTTTGTCGCAATAAGGTCGAAAGCGCCGTTGTTATCGAGTTCCGCCGCAAAGATACGTTCGGTTCCATCCGCCTTTAGCCCCTGCCACAGCGTAACGTCTCTACTCTCCCAGTCGCGCTTATCGTCGGAGTAGCGCAGCGCGACGATTTTACCATCTTCCTGTAGGGCTATCAGTTGGAACTGTCCGGAGCGGTCTAAATCGCTCACGGTTATCGCGACGACTTTTGCGGGTAGCGCGGGGGCTTTCCACTCGCGATAGACACCTGAGCGTAGGTTCTCGAAGGCGCGGAGTTTGCCGTCTGCGGTCAGGAAAACAGCGTCTTGGTCGCCATCGTTGTCCATGTCCGCCCACGTCATCTGCTGTACGTCGCTGACGGAGGGGAGAGGCTTAATCTCCGTCCACGTTCCGTCGCCATTGTTGCGAAGGACGGAGACAGCGCCTTTGGTTGGCGCGAGTGCGAGGTCGAGGTCGCCGTCAAGGTCAATGTCGCATGCCCATGTTCCTCTATAGGAGCGATTGAGGAGCGCGGCGGGAAGTTTTGTGGTTGCGGTGACATCCGTGAATGTGGAGTCCGCCGTCTGCTTGTAGAACTTGAGTCCGCCTTCGCCTGCGAGAACCAAATCAGGACGGAAGTCGTAACTGAAATCTACGATGTTAATGCCTTCGGGCGCGGGGGGGGTGGCTTTAGAGCCTCCGGGGAAGGGGAGGGTGAGCGTTTTGCCCTCGCCGTTCGCAATGACAACCTTGCTACCGTTTGCAATAAGTAGCCCTTGAGGTCCTTCGGGGGTGGCGACGGCTTTGTAACTGACGAACTTCTCTGCGATTGAGGCAGGGGTTTCGGGTTTGAGGACTATCGTTCGAGAGTATGTCCATTTTTCGTCTGTCGGCGCATCTTTGGGAGGTTCGTCCTGTAGCGTCAGACTCATATCGGCGGGGGAGGGGGTAGACGGCGGAACTGCCAGCGTGTAGAACTTTTCGTAGGGCGCGTCCGCTCGGAATGGGAACACGCTCTTGAAATAGCGGTGATTGGTTTTGAGTACGTTCCGCAGTTGAATAAACTGCGTGGGTATGACAAAGGCGCCGGGTTGCACAGCGGCTTTCTGAATCTCCGCGAACTTCTCGTTTGCGCTGACGCTCCAACCCGGCTCCCGTAGTTTTGCGATTTTATCTAGCGTTGTTTTGAGGTTTGGGCTGTCTTTGCGCTCGGCGCAGTTTCGGGCGTAGTCTACCAGTACCCCTAGGTTATCGGGTTGCGCTTCGAGTATCGCCGTAAGTTGCGCCTGAATCTCGTTCTGCACCTCCGGCAGTCCGTTATCGAGGAGGACGCTTGCAAGGCGGTAGCGGGCGCGGAGGTTCTTGCCATCCAACTCTACCGCGTGGCGGAGGTGGGGCATCGCCTCGTTGAGCCTGCCTTGCCGCTCTAACAGAAACCCGTAGAGCGTCTCTACATCGGCGTTGTTGGGAGCGAGAGCCTTCGCCTTCTCAATCGCCTGCAGAGCCTCTTCGCTCTTTTGCAGAAGGTTTTGAGAGATGAGGGCGAGGTTTATCCAGCCCGCGGGTTCGTTCGGTACAAGTTTGGTGAACTCTTGTAGATTCTTGACAGCGAGCGTATTAAACTCTGGTAGGGAGGGACCTCCCGTTTCATAGGCGCGTAGCCCCGTATAGAACAGAGACACAGCCTGACGGTAGGTCGCGGGTTCTGTAGGCTTATTGATAGGAGCCTCGTTGTGATTGCCGCCGCAACCTGCTACCGCGAACAGAGTCGCCCCCAAAACGCCGTACAGAGCGCGAAGGCGACTTCGCCTCCCCGTATAAAGTGAATGCCTCATTGTAAAAGTTACCTTTCCACAGACGACAAAACGCCGCGAATACCCGCTCGCCACTCTCCAACTACAGGGGCGCACGTTATAATACGGGAGGTTTTGCGCTAGAAAGATTAAAATTGGATAAAATTTTCCTTAAAAAATGAGTTGTCCGCCCAGAAATCGGATTTTTTCTTTAGGAGCCTTGACAAGCGGGAGGAATGCGGCTACAATGTTTTCAGAGTACTTTGTTTTTCAAAGTAAATTGTATTATATTTTAGGAGAACGACACTATGGAAATGTTGATGCAGAGGGAAGCGCCGCGAGTTCAAAAACGCAGTATAAAGTTGGCGCGGGTAGCGGGATTCTGTTTTGGAGTGCGTCGCGCCGTTGAGATGGCGCAACAGGCGCGACGGGAACGTAGCGGCAGTATCACTACACTGGGGCAGATTGTCCACAATTCGCAGGTTATCGAACGGTTGCGCGAACAGGGAATTGAGACGGCGGAGGCGTTGAGCCAGATACACGGTGGAACCGTAATTATGTCGGCGCACGGAGTCGCGCCGCAAGTCCTACAGTCCGCAAAAGAGCAAGGGCTGGACATTGTGGATGTTACCTGCCCCTTCGTATCAAAGGTAAATCGCACGGCGAAGCAGTTAATCGAGCAGGGATATCCTATTTTATTAGTTGGCGACCCCGGTCATACCGAGGTGAGAGGAGTGATAGGAACCATTGAAAGCATGGGAGGAAGCGTTCAACTCGTCTCCCGCCCTGAAGAGGTATCTGCGCTCACTCTGGGCAAGAAGGCGGGGATTATCTCGCAGACAACGCAGTTGGCGGAGACTTTCGCGCAGATTGTCGCTGAGGTCTGTCGGCGCGTTCCCGACGTTCGGGCGTGCAACACCATCTGCGGGGCGACGGATGAACTTCAAGAGGCGGCAGTCGCCCTTGCAAGGCAGGTAGACATCGTGATTGTGATTGGCGGCAGGAGGAGCGCGAACACGCGCCGACTACGCCAACTGTGCGAGGCGGAAGGGGTTCCCGCCTATCACATCGAGACCGCCGACGACATAGACTCGCGCTGGCTTTTTGGTAAGCGGAGTGTCGGACTAACGGCGGGAGCCTCTACGCCCGACTGGGTGATTGAGGAGGTGGCGCGGACGCTGAACGATGGCGATTTGCCCGATGACTGGAACCTGAACAATCCAGAGCGGTAGATTACGAGGCTTGTAAGCTGGGCGAAGGAGGTCTTATGCCGTTTATCATCGCTTTTATGCTCTATGTTCCGCTCACGGGCTTGACTCTCGGTCTGGTCGGAGGCATCTGTCTGGCGCGAGGGCTACCGCCCGGCGGGCACATTTTCACCGGGGCGGTCGGCTCACTCGTCGGCTTTCTTATTGGTTGCGCCGCGGGGACGCTCGTCTGCTTCACTGGTCTCCCAATCGGGGCGCAATTTGGCGCAACGGCGATAATCTCTGTAGCCAGCTTGGGAGGCGCTCTGCTGGGCGTGGCGGTTGGCGTTGCAACGGCGCGGCGGAGCGCCTAACCCATTTTGGTATGCTATTACGGGTTTTCGCGCCACGATAGTCTGTAGCATTAGCAGTCTTTGAAATCGCCTCAGTTGCAAAAGGCTAGTCGCATTCGCCTCGCTACACCAGTTCAAAGGTCTCCCCGTAAGTTGGAATATGGGTATTCCAACCAAACTTCTGTTGTATCTTTTTGTTCAATGAGGCGCTTGCGGCGGGTTCGCCGTGCGTTAGGAAGAGGGTTCGCGGCGGCGCGGGAGACTGCTCTAGCCATACCAGAATCTCGTTGTAGTCGGGATGCGAGGAGAAGCCCTCCACCCGCTCGATATGGCAAAGCACGGGGAACATCTGCTTCATAATCTTCACCTCTGTTTCACCCTCCAGAATACGCCGCCCCGTTGTGCCTTCCGCCTGATACCCCACAAATAGAAGCGTGGCGGAGGGGTCGGGGAGTACGCGTTGGGCGTGGTGCAGTATTCGCCCGCCTGTCATCATTCCTGCCGCGCTTATGACAATACGCGCCCCTCGCGCCTCGTTTATGCGTCGCGAGTCGCCGCGTGAGGCGGTGAAATGAGTTTCGCGGGTGCGTAGCGGAATGCGATGCGCCCTATCAAGCAAGGTTTCGTCGAACTCCTCGGCGAGTTTGAGATAGAGTTCCGTCGCCTCAATCGCCATTGGGGAGTCTACGTAGACGGGCAGAATAGGAATCCGCTTCGCGTCTTCCAGTTTGCGAAGCGTGAAGAGTATCTCCTGCGTGCGCCCTACCGAGAAGGCGGGTATCAGGATGATGTTGTCTCTTTGCGCGGCGCGGTTGATGATTTTTGCGAGGGCTTCATCGGGCGGGGTAGAGTCGTGCAGGCGGTCTCCATAGGTAGATTCAACGAGGAGATAGTCGCAGGCGGCGGGCGGGTCGGGGTCGCGCAAGACAAGCGGGTTCGTGTGTCCTAAGTCGCCGGAGAACAGGATTTTTCGCCCGCTCTTATCCTCCCCCGCGCCTTCAATCTCTAACAACACGCACCGTGAACCGAGCAGATGACCTGCCGGAAAGAACGAGGCGTGTATGCCGGGCGCAATTTGGAACGCCTTTTCTTCATGGCGCACAGGGCTGAGGCGATTGAGGGCGTTGTAGGCATCGTCTTCGGTGTAGAGGGGGCGGGCGGGAGTGTGGCGCGTGAGGGAGTGGCGATTGCGATACTCCGCCTCCTCCGCTTGCAGTCGCGCCGAGTCGGGCAGGAGGATTTTTGCCAGTTCCGCCGTTCCACGCGAACAGAATACGGGACCTCGGTAGCCATCCGCCACCAGTTTCGGTAGGTAGCCCGTGTGGTCAATATGGGCGTGAGTGAGAACAATCGCGTCCAGGTCTCTGGCATCGAAGGGGAGGGGATTCCAGTTGCGTTCGCGTAGCTCCTTTAAGCCCTGAAAGAGTCCGCAGTCTACTAAGACGCGCTGTCCCTGCGATTCCACCAGATATTTGGAACCCGTGACCGTTCCTACGCCGCCCCAAAATGTGAGTGTAGCCATGTTCTCCGCTCCTTGCGTTCACGCCGTTGTGTGAGCGCTCTTCCGCTCTACTTTTCTTGCTTGGCGGGCGTTTCTCCTTCTTGTGGTTGTGTGGCTTCGCTCTTTTTACGCATGAGCGAAGCCGCGATAGAGACAGCCATCGTAAGCGTAATGAAACCTAGCGAGACTCCTGCGGGAATGTCTATGCCTTTCGCAGTCTCAATGACCATGATTCCGCCTACAAACCCCAGAATGACCGCAAGACCGACAGGGAGGTAGTGAAACGTGTCCATCACACCCGCGAGGAGAAAATAGAGCGACCTCAAACCGAGTATCGCGAGAATGTTTGAGGTGAACACAATGAAGATGTCTTTTGTAATGCCGAAAATAGCGGGGATACTGTCCACAGCGAAGAGGACATCTGTCACCTCTATAAAAACGAGTACGAGAAAGAGTAGCGTGGCGTATCGCTTGCCCTCATGCACTGTAAAGAATTTGCGCCCCTCATAGTGGTTCAGTACGCGCATATTGCGCCGTAGCCAGTGCAGGAGTCTGCTTTTTTCGAGGTCTGGCTCCTCTTCATGGTGGCGGAACATTCGGAAAGCTGTAAAAATAAGAAAGCCGCCGAAGAGATAGTTGACCCAGTGAAAGCGTTCGACTAACTCAGAGCCGAGGGCTATCATTACGCCGCGTAGAGCGACAGCCGTGATGATTCCCCATGAGAGGACGCGCCTTTGATAGCGGAGGGGTACGTTGAAGTGACGAAAGATGACCGCGAACAGGAAAACGTTGTCTATGGAGAGCGAATACTCGACGAGGTAGCCGGAGAGAAACTGTATACCGCGCTCTCTATCGAGGTGAATAAATACGCCCGCGCCAAAGCAGAGGGCGAGCGCCACCCATGTCACCGTCCAGAGCGCCGCCTCGCGCATGGTCATAGCGTGAGGGCTACGATGGAAGAGACCGAGGTCTATCGCTAGAAGAATAGAGACCAGTATCACAAAAGCAAGCCAGAGTTGCATGGTTGCCAACGAGCCTTGTACCTACTTTCCATGTGCACGGTGGCGCGTTGAGCGATTCTCAACTGCCTAAAAAAGCCAAAGACCTTTGGCTATGCGTGTTCAAAGACACGGCATAACCAAAGGTCTCGCAGATTACCTGAGCGCCGGAGGCTTTCGCCCCGTCTTGACGACATCTCAGACCGACCTTGTGAGTCGGATTGCTACTCCCCCTTGTTCCGTAGGCGGAAACGAGTTTAATTTTGGATGCGCTCAGATGCGCGTAAGGGTTTCAGTATACCCTATTTAAGCGAAATCGCCTCTCCAATTTTGCCATGTAGAGAGTTCAGGGTTATGGGAGTAAAAACCGCGAAACACGCAAAAAAAATGCACCAAGCCCCAAACGTGGAACAACACGCAAAACTTCCCAATCTCAAACCACAAGAACTCC
>CAIJLM010000505.1 GCA_903821495.1 uncultured Chthonomonas sp.
CGATAGCGGAGGCGGAAGTGATATTCCCAGAACCGGATGAGGACGCTACTCCCCCCGCCTATGAGCCAATAGCCTTGCCTCCCTCGCCCTAACGAGTGTCTAAAGGGGTATTTGAGCAAAGGAACGAATGCAATGACTATCACGATTGAACTCACGCAGGAAGAGGAAGCGAAACTTCGCAAAGAAGCGGAGCAGAGAGGTACAGACCTCAAGACGCTGGCGCACGACCTTCTCTCCTTAAACATCACTCCAAAACTGAGAAGCGGACGCGAACTACTTGCTTATTGGGAAGAGCATGACCTTTTGGGCAAGGTTTTCATGGATAGACCGGAGGATGGTCCCGAGCTAGCGAGAAAATTTAGGGAAGAGGCTAACCTTGATATTAGACTCTGACACGCTGGTGGATGTACTTCGCAAGCATCCGCCCGCTGTAGCGTGGTTAGGAACGAACCCTTACCCTCTCTTTGTGTCTGGCATCGCCGCGATGGAAGTTCTTGCAGGGTGTCGTAATAAACAGGAGTGGCAGGGGACGGAAGCCATCCTCGCCCCCTTCGACATTCTCTGGCTATCCGAAACAGGATTAAATACGGCTTTACGCACGGTTTTGCCGTATCGCCTTGCGAACGGGATAGGGATAACAGACGCGCTTATCGCCGCCACCGCGCTGGAGCATAGATTGCCGCTTGCGACCTTCAACATCAAGCATTTCAAAAACATACCTGACCTGCGAACCATCCAGCCTTACACGAGGTGACTTATGAGCGAGCTGGAAGAGGCGTTAAGCGGAGTGGAGGCGCGTCAGAGAGAACAGCAAACAGATAAGCGGCTAAAATCAACCGCGCACAAGGGAAGTCAGCAAGAAAACACAATGCCAGACCGTTTTGACTTTTTAGAAATAGGCGACGAGAGACCTCCCGCCCCAACTCCGCCTTCCACAGACGAGGGCGCGGAACCGGCGCAGAGTTGGAAACCGCTCAAACTTCGTGCTATGGAGGTTATCGGAGACCCTGGCGTGGGCGCGGGGCAGTTCTCCCTGCCTACGGGCATTGCGGTAGACCAGTGGGGTTCCCTATATGTGGCGGACAGCAACAACCACCGCGTACAGCGTATCACCACAGGCGGCGATGTCTACTGCATTGGAAGACCCGGCACGGCGGTTGGCGAGATGTGGAACCCCCATGCCGTAGCCGTCAGTCCCAATGGAGAGTTCTTCTTTGTGGCGGAGTCGGGAACGAATCGGATACAGTGTTTTCGGTTCACGGGGCAGAGTAAAGGCGTTGTGGCGGGCTTCAAAAATCCGATGGGACTCGCCTTCGACCCGGAAGGCAGACTCTGGATAGCCGACACAGGCAATGGGCGACTGCTTCGCATGAACGTTCAGAACGGGCAGTACGTGGGCGGCTTCGATGGCAAGGCGGGCTTTCAGCGCCCTATCGCTATCGCTATAGACCGCTTTCGGCAGATATACGTCACCTGTAGCGCAAGCCAGAGCGTTATCCGTTTCAACGCGCAGGGGCAAAAACTCTCCAGCCTTGCCGATAGACGCAAACTCTCCTTCCCCACCTCCTGCGCGATAGACGCGCTTGGCAGGGTCTACGTCGTAGAATCGGAGGCGAACCGCCTTCATGTTTTCGATAACGAAGGCAACTCCCTTGTCTCCTTCGACCGCCTCAGTAGCAAAATGGGCGAACTGAAAGCGCCCACTAGCGTCGCTCTGGGACCCAACGGCGAAATATACGTCTCCGATACGCAGAACCACCGCATTGTACGGCTCGGCTGGGAGTGACCTTCCCCTCCCCTGCATAGAAAGTAACTACCGTGAGCATCCGAACCCTCAATCTGATATGGGAAGAGAGAATAAGGGGCAGTTATCCCGTCACCGCCTACGCCCTCGGCGAGGATGGTACCCTGACACGCGCCGTGCCGCGCCCTTCGGAAGTACGCGCTTACGACCTGACTCGTATCGGGCTGGCAGGCGAACGCGCCGCCGAGGTTCCCTTCTTCACGCAGACCCTTGCCGAAATCGAAGTCTCCGCAACCTCAAACTCCTTTCTAGGAATGACCGCAAAGGAGATATATCTCTTCCACAACGGCGCGAAAACACAGTTCTTGGGAGACCGCCACATTGTCTACATAGATACCGCTATCTCGGCGACGGGGAGCCGCACTGTTATCGCCTTCTCGGATATGGCGGGCATAAGTTTCGAGGTGGCTTGCGGCGATATAGACGGTAAACTGCGCTGGGCGCGAAACGTCGCGACCTCGCTGAACTGCGTCGCTATCTCGCGTAATGGCGACTATATGACGTATGGCACGGAGGCGGGCGTTATTGCGCTACTCGATTTCAGGCAACGCGAAGACTGGCAGTTTCTGCTGGAAGAGCCTGTCCGCGCCCTCGCTTGCGACGAGACGGGCAAGAAAATTATCTACGGCACCGCTTATGGCAAAGTGGGATGTATTAGCGTGGACGGCGAACGAACGTGGGAGATAGCCCTCTCTGGCGAAGCCGCGAGCGTTGCAACAGATGCAGACGGCTCGGTCATCGCGGTGATAACTACCCCTACGGAAGAGGAGGGCGCTTCACACCTCTACTGCCTGACAGGAGATGGCTCCGTCGCCTTAGATATGCCCTTCCAAAAGCGACTCGCGGGGCTATCTCTCTCCGCCAACGGTCGCTTTCTCGCTACCGGCTTTCGCGATGGCACGGCTCAGGTATACGAAGTTCAGCAGTCCAACACTACCGAACTCTCGCCTCGCATGGTCAGCCGAAACCCGCGAAAAGAGGCGGAGACCCTTATCGCGAAAGAGGATTGGGAGCGAGCCTGCACTACACTACGAGACGCGATAGCGCAAGCCCCCGCCGACCTAGCGCTGTTCGACCTCCATGCGACCACCTTCAATCGCTGGCTTGAGATACGTTTTGCCGCCGCGCAAGCCTACTTCGAGGCGAAAGACTTCGCGAACGCTGTAGCCCTCCTCGAAAAGATGCACGGCGTGGCTCCCAAGCACGTCCCTATTCTTTCGCTACTGCAACAGGCGAGTATGGGGCTTGCGAGGCAGTGGATGGAGCATGGCAAGTCTCTGGAAAAACAGGGGGACGAGGATGGCGCGGAACACGCCTACAAGGTTATCGTGGAGCTACAGCCCCAACTAAGAGAGCCTCGCGAGGGGCTTCAGCGTATCCACAAGCGCCGAGTAGTTCAAGCCGACCTACAGGCGGACTATCGCCTCAAAAATAGCGATTTTGAAGGGGCGCTCACCGCTCTAGAACGCGCTCAGAGCCTGCTTCCCGCCCCCGAACGCGCTGAAAAAATCACGCAAGCGCAAATCTCCCTGGAGTTCTCTGTAGGCATGGAGAACTACAACCAGAAACAGTACCCGCAAGCCATCTTCCAGTTTCAGAAGGTTCTGGCGAAAGACTCCAACCATGCGGAGGCGAAACGCTACCTTCAATACGCCCAGCGCTTCTCTCAAGATGCCGCCACCGAAACGGTTCAGAGCCGATTTTCGATGTTGGAGTAGCGTCGACAAACACTACATCGCCCCCATCCTCTCCCTATCTCGCTTTTTTTATGATACGTGAACCCTTTTGAGCAAAACCGTACCTAACAGAGAGAGCCGGAACCTCTCTGGTCGCAATGAGCGTATTTGAACCAACCTTGTGTTGCAAAGCCAACTTTGCGCCGTAAGGACTCTCTCCACGCTTCCACACTATTCACTCAACCGTATCGTAACGCCGCAAGGGGGTAACGCATCATGAAAAATAGACCGATTATCGCAGGAATCGCCGCTCTCTTCACTCTAGGAGCAGTCTGGTACGCCTCAAAAGGCGTGACACGCGCCGCGCCCAGTCAAACCATCGCTACCGAACGCAAAGACCTCGTTCTCACCATCTACAAGGACGACTTCGGAATGGTGCGGGAGGCGCGTCCTCTAACACTGCAACAAGGAGAAAATCATCTCTACCTGCGGGATGTGAGCGGACAACTCGACCCGCAGTCCATTCTTCTACGCTGGCTAGGAGACGAGGCTCATGCCCCGCAGACCACCTCTCAGGCGTATGACCTCGGCGTAAAGACCGGAGAAGACCTGCTCCGCCGTTACCTCGGCAAGGAGATAGAGGTGGTTCGCTATAACCAGAACGGCTATCCCTCCGATACGCAGAAGGGAACGCTTATGGCGGGGCAGGAGGGTAATTTCGTCCTGCAATCCGAAGGCAAGTTCTATATTCACCCGCAGGGAACGATGGTCGCCCCTACCCTCCCCGATGTGATTCCTATGCCGCAGGTCTCCCTCCAAGCGAACAGTCCCGCCAACCAGTCCGCGAATCTTGAGTTCTCCTATCTGACTCGCGGGCTGTCGTGGAGCGCCGACTACACGGGAACCCTCTCGCCCGACTCCGACACGATAAACCTTGAGTGCTGGGCTACCGTTCTCAATAAAACAGGGACGAACTACCCGACAGCGAAAGTGACGCTCGTAGCAGGCTCCCCAAACAGGGCGGTAGTGGCAGGGGAAGGTAGGATGAAGATGAAGATGAGGGGAATGGATAGAGAGGCGAAAAAGGAAATGCAAGATGGCGCGGCGCACTTCGCCGCTGGAGGTCGAAGTATGTTCCAGTCCCAGCAAGCCCTCGGCGACCTGCACGCCTATACCGTCAAGACTCCCACAACGGTAGTGCAAGAGCAGATGAATCGTCTCCTCATGCTCGGTAGCAAAACGGTGAGGGTGATTCGCGACTACAATACGCGCTTCCCCGACCTCAACAGTTACCTCGGTATGTGGGGAGGCGAACTTGCGACGAAAAAATGCTCCACCGCAGTCGCGCTCACCTTCTACAATACGGAGAAGAACGGGCTAGGCGAACCGCTTCCGAACGGCGCGATTCGCCTCTACGAGCCGGACGCTTCCGGTATCGCGCAGTTTATCGGGGCGGGAAACATCGGCGACACCCCCAACGAGGAGAAGATATACCTCACGCTTTCCAGCGCGTTCGACGTGTTTTCGGAGTGGAAACTGACGCAAAACAAGAAGATAGACAAAAAGACGGTGCAGAAGGTGGTTGAAGTGACCATGCACAACCAGAAGGCGCGCCCCGTAGATATTCGCGCCTTACAGGACTACTCAGGCTACTGGAAGATAGTGCAGGAGTCGGAGAAGAGCGTGAAACTGAACGCCTACGAGTCGCAGTGGACGGTGCGCGTTCCTGCAAATAGTACAACGGTTCTACGCTTCACCGTTGAGATGAAGATGTGAGATAGCCTATGTTCAAGAGGCTTTTTCAGGTCAACCTATCGCGGTTCGTTGTGGCTTAGGGTAAAACAGAGAGTATGGAAAACAGAAGGAGACAGACAAAAGAGTCGTGAACAGCGCAGAAAACCCAGATTGGCTAGAGCCTCTTATCGCGCATGAGGCTTACTACTTCTCCTTCGCCGGCGAACTCGAAAAGACCCCTATAGCGTGGTTCTTTCGAGGAGAGGCTCTTTTCGACTACGGCGACGCGAACCGCGCCTTCAACCTTCGCGATGACGGACGCGGCGCGCCCGCCGTAGTTGATACAGTAATTCGCTATTTTCAGAGCCATAGGCGGCGCGTTACCGTGGATATAGATGTAGTAGCCGAAGCGCAGGGGATTGGTCAAGCCCTGCGTCAGCGCGGAATCATGCCGGTTATGGGAAACACGAGTCTTATGCGCTACCCCCTCCCCTCGCCTCCCCCTCGCAAAAACCCGCGTGTGCAGGTGAAAGAGATACCCAAAGCGGGACGGGAGTTGGAGCATTGGATAGACATTGTGGGCGGAAACGAAGCGGACTCGGAGAAGTGGCGGCGCGTGGCGCGGGCAGAAGCCCTCTTCCCCTCCACACGCCTCTATATGGGCTTTCTGGAAGGGATTCCTGTGGGAACGTGTAGCCTCATATCGGGGCTAGGCTGGGCGCGTATTGAGAGCGTAGCGACGGTAACTCTCTATCGCAGAATGGGAGCCGCGACAAGCCTTGTCTGCAAAGCCATCGCCGATTCTCAGGCATCAGGTAGCGCCATGACCTATCTCTTCACAGAGACGGGCGGTATGGGCGAAGCCCTCTATAAGAGCATGGGCTTTGAAACGCTCGCCGTGAACCCTCTGCGACGGCATATAGAGTGAACTCTTACCCCTCAGGGCAAACGCATCTAAATTTGTGAACCGCTCTCAATAACTTTACGAAGATATTTGTCATCCCATCCCGCCTTCGTTCTTTTGACCTTAATTCCGTTC
>CAIJLM010000506.1 GCA_903821495.1 uncultured Chthonomonas sp.
CGTTGGGCGAGCCTCCTCAAGAGCGGGAAGGACGACTCGATTTTCGGCGCGTTCTACGCCTTCGCGCATCTCCCCGAAGAGAGTTTTGAGGCGATAGCCTCCGCTCTCGCGGAGAGTATCGCGCAGGGTAAGGGGTTGCCTACGCCTCCCGCCGCCGCTATCGCAAAACGCTTCCAGAGCCTACGTCCCAAAAACTTTTCAGAGGTGACGCTGGCATACGCGCAACTGTTCAATGAGGCGGAAAAGGCGAACGCCTCCGACCTCGAAGCGATTCGCAAGGTTACTCACGCCCCTAACGGTCTCTTCAAACTGCCCGAAAAGACGGAGCGCTTCTTCACAAAAGAGAGCCTCGTCACCGTTCAGACCGCGCAGAAAGCCCTCGAAACGCTGAACAAAGAGGAGCCGAAAATCCCCGTCGCAATGGCGGTGGAGGAGGGCAAAATAGAGAACTGCCGCGTCCACCTGCGTGGAAACACGCTGACGCTCGGCGACGAGGTTCCGCGTGGCGTGGTGCAGGTATTTGGCGGCGAACACTTTCCTAAACTCGCTGATAACCGTAGCGGAAGGCTTGAACTCGCCGACTGGATAGCCGACAAGCGGAACCCGCTTACAGCGCGGGTCGCCGTAAACCGCATCTGGGGCTACCTGTTCGGAGACTGTTTAGTGCGTACTCCCGACAACTACGGTCTGCTTGGAGACCGCCCTGTGCATAAAGAGTTGCTGGACTGGCTCGCGGCTACGTTTATGGAGCAAGGCTGGTCTTTTAAGAAGATACAGAAGACGCTCATGCTCTCGAACGCCTATCAGATGAGCGGAAAAGGCGACCCGAAAGCGGATACTCTCGACGCGGACAATCGACTCTTTGGCAAAAGAAAGCGCAAGCGGCTTGAGGCGGAGCCTCTACGCGACTCGCTTCTCGCTGTGTCTGGTCAACTAGACGAAACGCTCGGCGGCTCTCTGCTGAATACCCCGAACAACGACTATGTGACCAACGACCAGTCCGGTAATGGAGCGCGGTACAGTGCGCCGCGCCGTAGCGTCTACCTACCGATAATTCGTAACGCGCTGTTCGATATGTTCCAGTCCTTCGACTACGGAGACCCCTCGCTGGTGAACGCGCAACGCTCTTCAACCACCGTCGCGCCGCAAGCCCTCTACCAGTTGAATAGTCCCTTCGCGATGGAGCAGGCGCATAAGTTCGGAGATGTCGTTCTCAAGCAGACCTTACCGAGCGATACGGCGCGGCTACAGTTCGCCTACCTGACCGCTATCGGGCGTAGCCCAAGCCCGCAAGAGGTCGCTCGTATCACGCAGTATATGCAGAGACTGGATAACGCTCTCGCGAAATCGGAGACGGACGCGACAAAGCGTAGCCAGAGAGTCTGGACGAGCGTGTGCCATGCGCTCATGGCGTGTAACGAGTTTATCTACGTGGACTGAGAGGGCGTAGCCCGCCCCGACGCGGGGAGGGGCTTGACTGAGAAGCGGTTTTGATGGTTATAAGGGCGACTGTACCACAAGCGCGTCCCTCATCCTGTCCTTGTATGTTAGAATAAGTCTAGAGAACGCGTTCGTTTCCATAAACGCGCACCTGTCCTAGAGGCTTAGACCTCGTTCCGCAGATCCCGAGGAAACGGATTGTGTTCTTCTGAAA
>CAIJLM010000507.1 GCA_903821495.1 uncultured Chthonomonas sp.
CCCCGACGAGGCAGGAGGTTGCCCTTGCGAGTCCCCCATGAAAACGAAAAGGGGGAGTAGTATAACAAGGAGTCTTAGGGGCATCTTTGAAAGCAGATGCCCCTTCCATAAGGAGAGTTGGCGGAACGCCAATGGGCGGCTACTCGGTAACATAGAGCCAGCGTCCTGCGGTTTTTGCAGTAGCCGTAAAGACGAGGACTCCCTTTTCTATGTTGCAGGGAATTTCCTCGCCCCGGCTTCCGGGCTGCACGCCTTCCGCAAAGAGTTTTGCATTAGAGGCGAGGTTGCTCACAGGGATACGTAAGGTTCCTGTCCCGATTACCATTATCTGCAAAACCGCGCCGCCCGCCACACGTCGAGAATCGGGAATGGGAGCCCATCCAACCTCCTCTATATCACTGTCTGCAAACACGGTCTCTCTACCATCTACCGTTATTTTTTTGCAGTGGCTTCCCGCAAAGGCGAGGAGATTTCCGTCACTGTCTACACGAAACGTCACCGATTTTTGACCGTGGTAGGTGACAGTGTGACCATTGACTCGGAAATTGGCGAGGTCTATAACTTCCGAAGGGGCAGGCGTTTTTTGGAGGTACGCGGCATCATCCTGTTCATTACGGGAGTATCCGCCAACCCAGTCCTCTTCCGTCTCCCGAAAGTGTCGGCAAAGGGCGATGGCTTCGTTCGGAAAGCGGCACGCTAGATACTCAGTTGTTCGGGAGAGGTATTCTGTATTGTCGTTCACTCCAGCAAAGCGATATGTTGCAGGATAGGAGCCAAATCGGTTGAGTATCTCGAACCACCAGCGCGTTTCGTAGCCGAGACTTTTGGACTGGTCATCACGGGGACGAAAACCCAAGAAGTTTAGGCTACCTCCGCTATCCCTCTGTTTACGTGTTCCGACAACCCCGCCTTTTGTCGTTGCAGTAGTCTGCACTCCACTTTGAGGCGTTACTGGGTAGATGTGGTCTACGAGCATATCTGTTAGGATAGTTTGGGGGGGTAGCCCTTTCAAGTAGCCCGCAAACTCCACCTGTCTTCCCGGAGCCATCCCGCCCTCGTTTAGTTTCGGCGTATAGTCTACGCCAAATAGCCCTGTCCACTTTCAAGAATTGGCTCTCCCTTATCGGAGAGAATAGGGGGCGGTCCTGACCAGATGACGCACCCTCCAGCTACGGCAAACTCATCCAGCAGGGTAAGTAGCGCCGTTGAGGGGAATGGCTCAAATGTTGTAACGAGCGTGGTGAAGCGCCGACCGCCAACCTCTACGCCGCCATTTTTTACGCGCCCCTGTTCTAGCAGTTTGTCCTGTGTAATGAGGTTGGCGTAGCCATACTGCGCCATCCAACTCCCAAAGCGTTCTTCTACCGCTACCAAGTCTATCGGATAGAGCATTAGAACGCTGACATCCCGATGCTCCATACCCTGTATCATCCCATACAGAGGCGACCCTGCCGCGCCGTAGGTGTTCACCAAAGAGGTTCGTCGTTTGTGTAGTTCAGTGGGCATTCCCCAGTGTGCGGCGTAGGAGTAGGGGACTTCATTTAGAATTCCGGTAGAGCAAGCCAAAGAAAGTCCGACGTAGTTCCTATCTAGCCAACCAATTTCACAGTGGTCATTGCCATTGCCAGTCAGAAAATCTCCCCACTTAAAATAGTCGTAGCAGGCTGAAGCCGCCTGATGCACTGTGTTCGACCAGAGGAAGTTGGAGGTGTACTCGTAACCGTTGCGGTACATATTCTCCTCTCCAGTGTCCCATTTATCTACTGTTGGGCTTTCCGCCCATGTGGCATGAGCGCGTGACTCTAGCTTGTGTCCCATACGTTTTTCGGCGTGGCGCTTCGCCTCTGTGAAGAGGTCGGTCACACCGTCCTGTAAGAGATGATAGTATCGCGCCCTAAACAGCGCCGTTTGGCGAATGGCTTCAGGCGTAGCCCCAAAAACATGAGAGCCGTCTGCCTTCGCGCTCAAATCTGTTGCGGTGTCTTCCTGCCCCGTGCAGAAGTAGACCATATACTTTGCGAGGTCGGCATACTCCGCGCCATATTTTGCGGCGAAGCGTTTCGATAGCCCCGCGCTTACATAGCGCAGAGCGAAAACGCCGTTGTCGTGATGCCCAAAGTAGTTCCAGTCCTGCTGGATGTGCATTTCGTCGGAGTAGAGCGCGTTGAGTTTTACCCCCGCGTCGGCGTATTTGTCTACAAGCGTGGTGAGGAACGGCAGGGCATGGTCGCTGAAATAGTCCATCTCTGGCGTTTTGTACTGCTGAACGACGAGAACGCGGTTCCTCTCTCCAATATCCGCCCGCCCTTTACCATAAACGCGAATACGCGCTAGGCTGGCATCTTGCGGAGTGCGGGTATAGCGTTCCACTTTCGCAGTGTCGGTAATCTCAATAATCGAGTCTGGAACTACGGTTTTATAGTGTGTTCCCGAAAGAGG
>CAIJLM010000508.1 GCA_903821495.1 uncultured Chthonomonas sp.
CTCCTGCGACTGGAGGTAGCCCAACAGAGCCGTAACATCGCGTATAAGGTTTGGGGAGACGCTGACAGAGTTGGGGGAGTCCGGAAGAGGCTCAGGGCGGGAGGGAACCTCAAGCCAGAAGGCGTTGTCGCTTCGCGCCGCCAGTGTCCTGAGCAGGTCGCCGGGGATAACAAGCTGTAGGTCGTAGCCGTAGCCTTGCCATGTTGCATATACCACGCCGCGCCCAAGCAGGCGGTCGACGGAGGTATCCTCTACGCCCTTTTGCCAGTTAGTATGCCACTCGTAGCGGTAGTAGTAGCCGCGTGATGTAGGAGGCTCTACCAAATCTTCCGCCGGGACGCTCCCGCCATGATTACAAATATACTCCACAATCCCCATGTCTTCAGGAGTGAGAATATTTTCTAACTTCTGCAATAGGTCGGGCGCATGGAGGAAGTCGCATATCCCCTTGACGTGGTTTACTTTCGTCGGCTTCACCACCGTCACGCCCAGATTCCCAGCCATTCTCTGCACAGATTGCGCGTCTAAGTTTTGGAGGCACTTCTCCACTGTAAATCGCTCTGAGAGCGAAGTAGGAACCACCGTCTCAAGGTTCGGCTGTAGGTAGACCTCACTGCCTTGATGAAGGGCTAACCCCAAGTCGGCGAGTCCCTCCGCCACTTTCACGAGAACAGGCTCAATCTCCGCTCCGCCGCAATGCTCCACCACACGCTTCCACGCTACATGACCGCCCTTCTGCAAAGTGACGCACGACTGTAGAAACTGCAACTGATGGGCGTTGCAGAGGGTGATGGCGTGTTGTACGGAGACTGGTCGCGCAAACTCGGCGGCGATTCTATCCGCCAGTTCGACCTTCGATTTCACTCCGTTGAATCGCCCTAAATCCGCTTGACGATTCAACATCATCTTGTGAAGTTGCATCGCTGGCAGTAGGTAGAGCGCGTCCGAAAAAGCAGACATAAGTTATTCCCGCCTCTAGCGTGTATTTTTGGTGGTCTGTGTTAGGACTCTATATCTGTCGAAAGCGTGACAGCGCCGCCCGTCTCCGCCGATTTAATGGTTGCGAAGGTGAGCGCGAGGGTGTGTAGGTTATCGCGTCCGCTCGTCTCCGGCTCATGTCCCTCTTGGATGCACCATCGCCAGTGATAGAGGTCGAAGTGATGTCCTTTTGCGCCAATATCGGCGGGGTGAATGACCTCGCCCCAGCCCAGCCCCTCGAAAAAGTGTTGTTTCTCGTAGTGGGAGAGGTCTGCATCCTGACGGAAGTAGCGGATTTTGCCATACTCATCCCGCTCGTTCCAGACGATAGAGCCTCTGCTTCCTGTGATTTCCCAGCGCCCGCTCCAGCCCGTCTCCATGCCGGGAGAGGCGAAGGAGCCAGTATAGTTGACGCGCGCTCCCCCCTCAAACTCCATAAGCGCGAAGGCGGACATATCTCCTTGCGCGTTGCTAACGCGGGGGTTCCATGTCTGCGCGATAACGCGGACGGCGTTTCGCCCTAAAAGGTAGCGCAGGAGGTCGAACTGATGCACCGCCATATCGAGCAGGAAAGGGTGTTTCATGGTCTTGCGCCAGCCCGCCATCACGCCCTGTATCTGAAAGTCTACCACAACGTGGTCAATCTCGCCAATTGCGCCATCGTCAATCATACGGCGTATCTGGCGCGGCTCGTTTTCGTAGCGCTTCTGTTGCGTGACCATCAGAACGCGGTTTTTCTGTTTGGCGAGGCGGACAAGGTGTTGCGCCTCCTCCATGCTCTCCGCCATCGGCTTCTCTACAAGAACGTGAAGCCCACGCTCTAGCGCCTTGCCGCTGTGCGCTACATGGAGAGGGGCGGGCGTGACATCCACGAAGCCATCCGCCTCCACCTTGCAAAGAGCCTCCTCCACGTTAGAAAAGCACCGCTCTGTAGGAAGCCCTAGTATGTTCTTCGCGTTCTCTAGCGCAGAGGGATTCGCGTCTACAATCGCTACGTGCTGAAAGCCTACATTCTTAATTGCCCACACCCAACTCTCGCCAAACCCGCCCACTCCCGCCTGAATGACGCGCATCTACGTTCGCCTCTCTCGTTGATTATCTCATCAGCCTCTTACAAAAACCGCCCCTCTCCTGCGTCAATGAAGGAGAGGGGCGAAGATTACCGCGCAAGTCTACCCCTCCAGAAGCATCTGTTCAGGGTCTTCAATCATCTCTTTGACGGAGACAAGGAAGCGCACCGCTTCGCTACCGTCTACGATGCGGTGGTCATAGGAGAGCGCGAGGTACATCATCGGGCGAATGACAACTTCGCCTTTTACCGCCATAGGGCGCTCCTGTATTTTGTGCATCCCAAGAATGCCCACCTGCGGATAACTCAGAATAGGCGTGGACATGAGCGAGCCGTAGGTTCCGCCATTCGTGACGGTGAAGGTGGCTCCCTGTAGCTCCGCTATGCCGAGTTTATTGCTTCGGGCGCGGACGGCGAGGTCGCCAATCTCTTTTTCAATCGCGGCGAAGGTCTTCGTATCCACGCTCCGCAGAACGGGAACGACTAGCCCTTCGTTCGTTCCGACAGCGATTCCGAGGTCGTAGAAGCGCTTAACGAGTACATCATCGCCGTCAATCTCCGCATTTAGCAGAGGAAACTGCTTCAATGCGCCTACAACCGCCTTCGCGAAGAAGGACATAAAGCCCAACTTAACGCCGTGCTTTTGTAGGAACGCTTCGCCGCGTCGCTTTCGCAAATCCATCACTGCGCCCATATCCACCTCGTTGAAGGTGGTGAGCATGGCGGCGGTGTGTTGCGATTTTACGAGGTTCGCGGCTATTACGCGACGACGGCGCGACATGGGTTGACGCTCAATTCGAGGGTCGATAGTGGCGGGAACAGCGGACTTAGGCGCGGACGGTTCCGGTGTAGCGATGGACGCGGGGATAGCGATAGGCGTAGGCTGACCGAGCAGGTGCGCCTGCACGTCCTCTTTAGTTACCTTGCCTCCTGCGCCGCTTCCCTTCACCTGCCCGATGTCTACATTATTCGCGTCGGCGATATGCTTGGCGACGGGAGTCGCTTTTTTGCCGTCCTCCGCTATGGGGGCGACGGCAACCGTCTCCGCCATAGGCGGGGGCGCGGGAGGCGCCGCAACGCTTCCGTTTGTCGAGATAATCGCGAGAACGTCGTTAATGGCGACAGTATCGCCCGTCTGACGCTTTATCTCCGCGAGTACGCCGGCGATAGTGGAGGGAACCTCGATGTTGACCTTATCGGTCTCTAGTTCCACGAGAGCCTCGTCCATTTTAACCGTGTCGCCGACCTGCTTTAGCCATCGACCAATGGACGCTTCCACTACCGATTCACCGAGTGTAGGAACCCTGACTTCAACCGCCATAAGTAATACTCCCTTTCAAAACGTATACCGCTATAAATCTTAGTAGTGGTAGCGACAGGATAGGATACGAATTCTGCCTTATTGCTCCAATACCTGATAGACAAGTCGATGCTCTTGATTAATGCGACGCGACCAGCAATCTGTCAATTCATGCTTTAAGAGTTCAGGTTGTCCTGCCCCCTCATAAGGAGCGCGTTGCGCTTCGCGTATGAGTTTGAGGATGCGGAGAGCCATTTTTCGGTCATATTCGACCCACCATGCCAAATCCTCAAAGGCGTTAGGGTCAAATTCCAAGTTTTTCACAAGCGTCCTCAAGCGAAACGCCGTTCACGCGCTCTTTCGCCTCCATAAGACGACGCTTCATGGTTTCGCTATGAAGCAGATACGCGGTCTCGCGCTCCGATTCGATTTCGCGCCAAAGCGCGATAGGGACGATAACACTGACAGGCTTGCCTTCTTCATCGGATACGTACTGTATTTTTACTCGACTTCCCATGATGCCTCTCTTACTTGCTCACCCGCGCTCTGCCGTTCAACGCGAGAACAGGAGCGCCTGTAAGCGCCTCCGAGATAATACGCTCCTGCTCTAGGGCGTGCTGATAGGTGGAGCCTTCTGCGGGACTAGCGGCGTAGGGGCGACCAATGTAGCGCGGCTCTTTATTCCAGCCTACCACTTTTTCGCTACTGAGGGGGCGTGCGAGGAAGCGCCACGCGCCCATATTGCGCGGCTCTTCCTGCGCGTAGACAAGCTCTTTGAGATTGGGATAACTGGTGACGAGGGCGCGTATCTCCTTCGCAGGGAAGGGGTAGAGGCGCTCAAGGCGCACAACCGCCACGTTGTCGGCGCTCTCGTAGAGTCTGTGTTTGCGAAAATCGTAGTAGATTTTGCCGCTACACATCACGATACGGGTCACAGTTTCGCGGTTTCGCTCTATTCGCTCGTCATCCATAACGAACTGGAAGGAGCCTTCCGAAAAATCTTCCAGCGAAGAGCAGGCGAGCGGTTCGCGTAGTAGCGATTTCGGCGTAAAGATAATCAGCGGGCGCGGTATGGAGGAGATACGGCGCACCTGTCGGCGCAGGAGGTGGAAGTACTGCGCGGCGGTAGTGCAGTTTGCGATGCGGATGTTATCCGTAGCGGCGAGTTGCAGGAAGCGCTCGATTCGGGCGCTAGAGTGTTCTGGTCCCTGTCCCTCGTAGCCATGTGGTAGCAGGAGAACGAGAGAGGGGTTCTGCCCCCATTTTGCGTTGCCAGAGACCAGAAACTGGTCTATTATCGTCTGCGCCCCGTTCATAAAGTCGCCAAACTGCGCCTCCCACAGAACGAGAACGCCGGGCGCGTGCATACTATAGCCATACTCGAAGCCAAGCACGGCGTTTTCCGAGAGCGGGCTGTTGTAGACTGCGAAGGAGGCGCGGGCTTGCGGGATGTTTTCCAGAGGCGTGTACTCCTCCCCTGTAATACGGTGGTGCAGAACGGCGTTACGATGCCCGAACGTGCCGCGTTCGCTGTCCTGTCCGCTCAGGCGAATGGGGGTTCCGTCCGCCAAAATGGAGGCGAAAGCGAGAGACTCTGCGTGTCCCCAGTCGATGCCTTTGGGTTTCAGCAAGCCCTCTTTGCGTTTTGTGAAGACTCCGCGCTGAATACGGTCGTGGAGCAGGAAGCCTTCAGGGAGTTGGTGGAGCGCGTCGTTGAGTTCTACCAGCCTCTCTTGTGGAACGGCGGTTATATCGCCCTCTTCTGTGAGATACTGAAGGCGGAGAGTCCCGGGCATAGCGGGGTGTTCGTCGCTTTTTCGCGCCTCTTGCAGTTGCGTCTCTACCTTTAGGAGGATAGCGTCGCTCTCCTCCGTAGAGAGGGCGCCTTCCGAGATAAGTTTTTGCGACCAGAGTTCGCGGAGGCGCGTATGCTTCTCTATAGTGGCGTACATCTGCGGTTGTGTGAAGGCGGGTTCATCGCCCTCGTTATGTCCGTAGCGGCGATACCCTACGAGGTCAATCAAAAAATCTTTGTGGAAGGTTTCACGGTACTCATGCGCCATCAGCGTCATTGCGAGGCAGGCTACTGGGTCGTCTGCATTGACGTGAACGATAGGAATCTCGAACCCTTTGGCGAGGTCTCCTGCGTAGAGGGTGGAGCGGCTCTCTAGTGGTTCCGCCGTAAAGCCTATCTGATTATTCACGATGATGTGAATGCTACCGCCTGTGTTGTAGCCCTCAAGGCGCGAGAGGTTCAGCGTCTCCGCCACAACTCCTTGCCCTGGGAAAGCGGCATCGCCGTGTATGGCGATAGGGAGCGCGTAGCTGGGGTTTTGCTTGGGCTTACCGCGCTCGACACGTGTATCTTGCGCCGCCCGCGCCCTTCCCTCCACAACGGGGTTGACCGCCTCTAGGTGGCTAGGGTTGGGAACCAGAGTCACGCGCACTCGATTCCCGTTCGGAGCCTCTACATCATGCTCATAACCGAGGTGGTACTTCACGTCGCCAGAGTAGTCGCTACGTTCGGTGTAGAGCTCCTTCGCCTCCTCTTCGGAGAGTTTCTTGAAGCCCGCGAGGATGGCGGAGTAGGGCTTCTCCATAACATGGGCGAGTACGTTGAGCCGTCCCCTATGCGCCATGCCGATAACGACCTCTTGCGTTCCTAACGCCCCTGACTGTTGGATAAGCAAATCGAGCATAGGAACCAGCATATCGGTTCCTTCAAGAGAGAAGCGTTTTGCGCCAACGTAGACCTTGTGCAGAAACCGCTCAAAGGAGTCTACTTGCGTAAGGCGTTCTAATAGGGCGATTTTCTGTTCTTTGGCGCACTGGAAGAATCGGCGGGTTTCGATGGCTTCGTAGAGCCAGTCTTGCTCCTCTGATACCTGTATGTGGTCGGTCTCGTAGCCTATGGTATCGCAGTAGACGCGCCGCAGTTTGTCCACCGCGATTCGCGCATTCGGCGCTCCCTCCGCCAAAACTCCGCCGATAACGCTGGCGGGGAGGCTCTCCAAGTCCGCTTCCGTAATGCCGTGCGCTCTGAGTTCGAGGTCGCGGTCTCCGAGCGGGGGCGAGCCTAGAGGGTCAATCTGCGCGGCTTTGTGTCCCATTTCGCGTATCATACGGCGAAGACGCGCCGCCCCTACAATGCGGGCGACCTCTTCTTCGGTAGGCATACTGCGCTTGGGAGGTAAAGACGGAGGCTGGGTAGCGGAAACGACTACAGGAGGATTGAGGAGGGCTTCTATCTCGCGACCTTTGTTGGCAAAGAAATCGCGCTCTTCCGTAGAGACCGCGTTGACATCTTGCAGAAAGGCTTCGTAACGCTCTATGAGATAGCCTGCATTGGGCCCGAAATGTTGAGTTAAATCGCTCATCGTTCTCTTAAA
>CAIJLM010000509.1 GCA_903821495.1 uncultured Chthonomonas sp.
GCTATTTCCGCGCCGTCTGCGCCCCCTCCACCCTCAGAGTGATAGGTAGCGCGGTGTTGCTCACGCCGCCCTCCACCTCGCCCGTAACGTAGAAAGAGCGCGTCTGCGGCTTCACCCAAGGCTCGCAGTAGAGCGTGAACTTGCGCTTCACATCGTCCTCCGTTATCAACACCCCATTCAACCCCACATTCATCACCCGCACTCCGAAGGGCAGGTTTCGCACACTCACGGGGACGCGCCGCCCGAACTTGCCTTTGCGTGAAACAGTCACCTCTAGCGTCGTCTCTCCGCCGGGGCGAAGCGTCGCTTCGTAACGGTCAGTGGTCACTGAGAGGTCAGGGTTTGGCAGAACGGTAAAGAGCGGAGTGCGGATAGACGATTGAAGCGTCTGCGTCCGCGGCTTGCCCTCTATTTGGGCGGTAGCGATGAGCATGGGCGCATCCGCGCAGAACTTTCGGGCGGCTCTCGTCGCCATACTCTGGTTTGCTGTAATGAGGATACGTGCGCTATCTTCGCCGGGTTCGATGGTCGTTTCAGTGGCGGTGAAGCCCACAGGCAGGTTCGCGAGTTTGAGGGCTATCGCGCCGTCGAATCCGTCGTAGCGTTCGCAATCCACGCTCGCCACTGCGCCGCCGCCCTGCGGAATGTTCGGGTGGAAGGGCGATAGCGAGACCTTAAAGTCGGGATGGGGTGCGCGAATCATCAGGCGATAGGGGTACTCTTCGCCCTGTTGTCCCCGTGCATCGGTCAGGCGAACCGTGTAGTCGCCATCGGCGGGGGGCGTAAATTCGAGATAGGAGTCTTTATCGAAGAGGGCGTTTCCGTCGTCGTTCTGGTAGTTCAAGCGCGTAAGCGGGTAGCCGTTCGGAGAAAATTTGCTACCCGCAGGGTGAGCCTCCACCTTGTAGACAGTAGCGGCGACCGTGTGAAACTCCGGCGTGGTTCCAAAATAGCCCAAGCGTCTGCCGCGAAAGTTACGGTACTGAATATCGTTGTCGGGACCCTCTGGCAACGCCAAAATTTTCATGACTTCGCGCCCAACCATCATGTAGTCGCCGATATGAAAGTCGTCCCAGTTGATTATCCGTATCCCTGTGCTGAACGAATCTCGGTCATTCAGAGTAATTTCGGTCTGCCCGATGGCGCGAAGCGTGACCTGCTCAATGGGTCTGCCCTGCCTATCCAGAACCTCTATCATTGAATCTAGCGCGGAGCCGCGCCGCCGCGCCAACGTCTCCAAAACGACCTTCTGTCCCTTTTTAGCGGAGAAGCGATAGTAGTGCGAGAGCGGACGACCTTTTGGGTTCGGCGTGCCATCCCAGAGCCTGCCGTTGATGGTCACAGGGAAAGCGACGCTCTGAGCGTTGGCGAGGCTCTCGTTTCCGGGCTTTTGGAGCGTCTCCGCATCGCCGCCAAGCGCTATCTGGTTCGCGCCATAAATCTGCGCGGGCTTGCCGTCCACCTGCGATAGCGTGTAGAACCTATCGCTCGAATCTTTGGGCGGCGCTTGAATTTTGATAGCGCGATTCGCCCCTAGGTTGAACCCTTCCAGTTGGACATCGGAGGCGATTCCCTTCTCTATTCCGAGCGGAAAGGCGCGAGTTATGAAGGGGAGGTTTCCCGCGTTGATACGGTAGGTCACATCGCCGCCAGACTGGTTTTGAAAATCCTTGACGCGCAGATAGTAGGTTCCGTTCGCAGTGAAGCGATAGCCGAGATAGGTGTCGGCGCGTCCTGAGCGAATAGCGCTCTCTGCAAGCGTCTTCTCCTGCGAATTGAGGAGGACGAGGACGGGTTGCAGGCGGGAGCGAAGGGGTTGCGCCAACACGTCAAAGACAATCTCCTCTCCCGCTTTCGCCTCGAACCTATAGAGGTCTGCATCGCCCGGCTTGTCTATTGCGCCGATGAGGGTGGCGGGGAGGGCGATGGATTGCGCGGTTTGGAGCGTGTCGTTCGGCTCTTTTTCGGCTATCTCTTGCCAGTCCCCGATAGCGAAAGTCAGGCTTCCAGTGGTTCCGTTGGGCGTTTCGATTATCAGGCTGTGCAGACCGACGCGGGTTTGCGCTGTACTGCTATCGTCTACGCGAAGAACCCCTTCGTTGTTATCGGGCGGCGCGACGATTTTGCCCTGCAAGCCCGCGTCGTCAAACCAGACGGCTTTCGCGTGGTTGAGTTTGCCCCCAAAGAGGGTGAACCGAGTCGACTTGCCGCGCTGTAGCCCCGTCGGGGACATCGCGCCTAACGACGCGGCGAAGAGGGTGGGACCTCCTGTCGGCTTCTCTTTGAGTTCGCTACTCTGTTGGCAGAGGCGGTGGTTTCCGCCTATCTTATGAGAGGTCTCCCGTATTAGCCCGCCCGTAGCCGCGTTGTAGAGGGCGAGAGAGCCGTCGTGCCTCCCCACCGCTAAGGATAGCCCGTTGGCGGTCAGGGCGAGGGCATGGGGGGTATCGGGTTGGCGGGGGTAGACCCGCTCTTCTGCGAGGGTGGCGGCGTTCCAGCGCTTGACCGCAGAGTCTTCGCCCGTCGTAAGGATAGCGGCTCCATCAGGGGCGTAGAGAACGCTCAGTATGGCGGCTTGATGCGCGAATGCGGATTTCACAAGACTGCCGGAGGTTGGCGCGAGGTTCCATGTCCGCAGGGTTTTGTCGGCTCCGCCCGCCGTTATCTGCTTCCCATCCGGACGGAAGGCGACACAGAAGAGTTCGGCGGTGGATTCGCTGAGGGTGAAGAGGCGTTTGCCACTCTCCGAATCCCAAACTTTGAGAGTTCTGTCTCCTGCGACGGAAGCGATACGGCTTCCATTGGGGCTATAAGCGACTCCGTAGACCGCATCGGTGTGGTCTTTGAGCATTCTAGGCTCTCCGCCCGCGGGGTTCCAAATCGAGACGAGCCTATCGTAACTGCCCGCGACGATACGCTGTCCGTCCCGCCGAAACGCGATACTGTAGATAACATCGGCGTGTCCGGTGAGCGTTTTGAGGAGTTTTCCTGCGCCAACGCTCCAGAGTTTTATCTCCCCGAACCTGCCGGGCGCGCCTCCCGCCGCCGCGAGCGTCTTTCCATCGGGGCGAAATGCAAGCGATGTGACCGCCCCTGCGTGTCCGCCAAGCCGTGCGACCTCCCGCCCCGTTTTCGCGTCTAGCAGGTAGACCGCGCGGAGGGTTCCTACAGCGAGCCGACTTCCGTCAGGGCTAAAGGCGAGGGAGGTGATAGGGCTAGGGAGAGAAGCGATAACGGATTCGGCAGGGAGGGGGGAGGCGCTAAACGCGCCGAAAAACAGTAAGGCGAAAGTTGCGACAAGCGCAGAGGCGTATCGTTGCATGGCATGGGTTTCCCAAAACGTCAGAGCGTAGCGGACAGAACAGCGAGTCCGCTTGGAGGAAGATACCTGCCCTCATCGCGCCAAACAACTTCGCCTTCCAACATAAGTCCCTCTCCGTTTTGGAGAAGGAGTTCGCAGGACAGGAGAGAGTTAGCGCTAGATGAAGTACCGCTGTAGAAAACGCGGCATATGCACCTCTGTACCGTTCAGGACAACCCCATGCACCCGGTCGGAGCCTATCATTTCGATAGCGCGGGAGACGACCTCTCTTGGCGTGACTCCCGCCCGCACGACTACGATGACCTCGTCCACTATCCGCGCCAAGACGCGTGCATCCGCGACGGGGAGAATGGGAGCCATATCCAGTATTACAAAATCGTGTCGCATCCGTATCTCGTTCATAAACTCCAAGAGGCGCGGAGAGCGATAGAGGCGCGAGGGATTTATGGCGGCGCGTCCAGCCGGAATCAGTACAAAGTTTTCCAGTTCGGTATGTTGGACAATAGCGTCAATGTCATCCTCCTTGCCTTCAAGGTAGTCTACCAGTCCAACACAAGGCGGCAGGTTCAAGCGCAGTTGCAAATCCCAGTTGCGGAGGTTGCCATCTATAAGAGCGACACGTTGCGCGGAGTTTTGCGCCATCGTTCCGGCGAGGTTCATGGCGATAGTGGTTTTACCTTCGCCATACACCGCGCTCGTGACCCCCACGACAAAACAGCGAGAGGGGCTGGAGGCGCGTTCAATCTCTGCGTGCATCCCCGCATACTCTTCAGGTAGCAGTACCCGTCCGCGCCCTTTGTCTTTTCTGCGCTTTAGACCTTGTAGTTCGACGGTGGTCGCGAGATTTCCTTCTTCTAAGGGTTTTGGCGCAGATTCGGGGGCTGTATGGAGGCGTGAAAGGCGGCGTTTGCGCCTTGCGTCCTGAATGCTTGGCAGGGTTGGCTCTTCGTCGAATGTTTCGGAGGGTTCGGGCGTGTCCGCGGATTCAGTCTGGAGCGAAGAGTCTACCCGACGACGCGAGGCTCTACTAGCGCGTTCCGGGGGGGCGGGCGTTTCTGTGGAAGCCTCTTGCCCTTGGCGTTGGGCGCGTCGCGCCGTTCGCCTCTCAGAGGAGTCGGTAGGGGTAAACTCCGCATGGATAACCTCGCCCTCCACCTCTTTGGCGCGGCGGAAGGGGTTATTCGGTTGGATAGGTTCTGGTTTTTGGTCTTCGTTCATAGGGTCTGTTCGGCGCGGATAACGCTCTTCCTGAAGCGTAGCGGAAATATCTATACTCTATTATCGGCAAGTTGATAATACTATTGTACCTTGCCTCTCACTTTAGTCGCCATATTACGTCGCGCAAAAAGAAATCCCTTCCCCATTTGGGGGGGAAGGGGCTTGTGAAACAGGGCGACGCTCATTTAGGAGTTATCGCGGCGGGTCGCTCTGCTTCCGGGCGGAAGCGCAGGGGGACCGTCTTTCCAATCTCCTTTGACGGCGATGCGTATCAGTTCAGTCACCTTCTTAGCGGGGCGCATATTGGGTAGCACCGCAAGCACAGGCTTGTTGAGGTATCGCTCCGCGTCGGAGGGAGTGCGAACCGAGTGGTCGAGAGTTTCGGTGAGGAGCGAGAAGGCGAAAGCGATAACCAAGCCCATAATGGGCCCCGCCACCAGCATTATCAGCATCTTTTTACCGCCCGCGTCCGGCTCTGCGGTGGGAGCGACTACAAGTCGGATACCCTCTTTAATGCGCTCATAGTCGCTATCGTACTGTACGCGCATACGCTGATACTCGTTATCGAGGTTATCGCGGAGAGTGCGATACTGGGCGTTTTTCGTACTGAGTTCGCCGTATTTCGAGCGGTACTCAGGAATGAGCGGGAGTATCTTGCGGGCTTCTTCTAAGCGATGCGCCGTAGTCGCTATTTGCGCTTTCGTAAAGGCGTAGCGGTTCTGAGAAGCCAGTAGGTAGTTCTGCAACTGCGTGTACTGCGGATTGATTTGACGGCGTATCGTTTTTATATTGCGTTTGGGGTCAGGCTTCTGGCTCTCCATAGCCTTTATCTTTGTCGTCAATTCATCCGACTGCTTTTTAGCGTCAACAACTTTAGGGTCTTCCGCTGTATAGGTCTTTCTCAAATCCGTCAGCTTCGTTTCAAGCCGAGTTTTTTCCGCTGAGAGAGCTTTGTAGTCGGTGGAATCGGTGATGGGGCGCTCCTCAATAACGGAGTCCAGCTCCAACTCTTTAGATGTCCTCTGAAGCGTCTCGGTGTAGGTGTTTATCTCCGCTTGAGTGGAGTCCAACAGACCCTTTTGCGCGTCCTGTTGCGCTCTTAGGTTGTTGATTTCCCCAATGGCTCCGGTAGGGTCGGGGCGTCCTATCTGAATATACTTGTCTTCAAAGGTGTGAAGTAGTTTTTCCGACTTATCCGACATATCTTTGTAGAGCGAGACGAAGTTGGACATCTGGTTCAAGAAGGCGACCTGCCGCTTCGTGCTTGCGGCGACGACAGCCTTTTGGTACTGCGTAATGACCGCATTTAAGACGGGGACGCAGAACTGCGTGGGCGACTTGCAACTCACCTCAAGGAAGGAGATGCCGTTGACGGAGTAGCCGACATTGGCTTGCGCGTCTCGAATCATCTTTTCGAGGCTGGCTTCGGTCTGGTCTTTGTCTAGCCCTGCGTTCTCAAACGCCTTTTTGAAGAACTCTCTATCCTTAAAGTGTATCTGTAGCAGGTTCACTTTGGCGTTGATAGAGCCAACCTTGTTTCTCATATCTTCGTCCGAGTTTCCGCCGCCGCCCACGCCATCGTCGTAGAGCTGGAGAATGGCGGTCGCCGTGAAGCTTTTGGGTTTCAGCAGAACAATAGCCGCCATAGCGCCCGTACATATCACCATAGAGAGGATGAACAGTTTACGGGTTCTGAAAATCAGTTCCAGATAGTGATATAGCGGGGAGGTAGTGTACACTCTCATAGTTGGAAAATCCTTTTTCTATCCTTCCAATTCATCATCATCACGAGAAATCGCTCTTGCGATACGCGCTCCGTTCGCCGCCGTCTCCACCAGTAAGCAGAGCGTGAAGGCGAAAACGAGACCTATTAGCGGGGAGGAGGCGAGCAGTACTCTCGCCTGACGGATACTCGCCGCGTCCGGCTCTGCGGTAGGAGCGACTACAAGGCGGATACCCTCTTTAATGCGCTCATAGTCGCTATCGTACTGTACGCGCATACGCTGATACTCGTTATCGAGGTTATCGCGGAGAGTGCGATACTGGGCGTTTTTCGTACTGAGTTCGCC
>CAIJLM010000510.1 GCA_903821495.1 uncultured Chthonomonas sp.
CGACCCGCCCTACGGTATCAAGTTCAACAGCAACTTCCAGTGGAGTACGACCAGCCGCGACGTAAAGGACGGAAACGTAGACCACATTACCCGTGAACCTGAGCAGGTGAAAGCCTTCCGCGACACATGGCGCGATGGAATCCACAGTTATCTCACCTATCTGCGCGACAGGCTGACGATAGCGCGGGATTTGCTAACCGATTCGGGTTCTATCTTTGTGCAGATTGGAGATGAGAACGTCCACCGCGTTCGTGCCGTGATGGATGAGGTGTTTGGTGATGAGAATTTTGTATCATCAATTCTTTATAGAACTACTGGTGGGTTCGCTACAAAAGGTTTGAGCCGCATTGGTGACAACGCCCTTTGGTATGCAAAAAGCTTTGATGCCGCGAAATTCAGAAGACTTGTTACTCCGAAAAGTTTTATCGAAGACCAAAATTACCGTATGCTGGAAGACGAGAGATTTGAATCACACTCAATGTCTACGAAACAACAGGCAGGAGAAACACCTATCTCCAGTGGATTGCGTATTTGGCGATTTGATAATTCCACGGGTCAAGGTACTTCCGACGTTGCTACGCCGATTATCGTGAACGGAAAAGAGTACCTACCTTCTAAAAATACGCATTGGAAAGCAAATTATCCTGTGGGTATGGAACGCCTGAACCTTGCAAATCGCCTCATAGCAGGTGGGAATACGGTTAGTTATAAACGCTATTTTGACGATTACGCGGTAAAGCCGATTAACGCTACTTGGCTGGACACAGGAGTATCTGGTTTTGCATCGGATAAATCGTATGTTGTGCAAACACTTCCTGAAGTCATTCAGCGTTGCATCCTTATGACCACAGACCCTGGAGACCTCGTGCTAGACCCTACCTGCGGTTCTGGTACGACCGCCTACGTCGCTGAGCAGTGGGGGCGGCGTTGGATAACGATTGACACCTCCCGCGTCGCTCTCGCACTGGCGCGTGTTCGCATTATGGGAGCGCGGTATCCGTTCTACCTGCTTGCCGACTCGCGGGAAGGGCAGAGCAAGGAAGCCCAAGTCACGCGCTCCGCCGTCTCCTCACAACCAGCATACGGCAAGATTCAGCACGGCTTTGTCTACGAGCGCGTACCCCATGTCACCCTCAAATCTATCGCGAATAACACGGAAATAGACGTGATATGGGAGAGGTGGCAGGAGGCTCTGGAACCGCTTCGCCAAAAACTCAACTCCTCCCTCAAAACTGCCTTCGAGGAGTGGGAGATACCCCGCGAAGCCGCCCCAAACTGGGACGAAGCCGCCAAGAAGATTCATGCGGAGTGGTGGAAGGCGCGCATCTCCCGGCAGAAGGAGATAGATGCCTCCATCGCCGCCAAAGCCGAGTTCGAGTATCTCTATGACAAGCCCTACGATGACAAGAAGCGAGTGCGCGTCGCGGGCCCCTTCACGGTCGAAAGCCTCTCCCCGCACCGCGTTCTGGCGCTGAACGAAAACGACGAACTGGTAGACAGTGTGGCGGAAGCGCGGGCGGACTACGACGAAACGCGCTCCTTTACCCAGATGATTCTGGAGAACCTGAAGACCGCCGGGGTTCAACAGGCGCACAAAGAGAACCGGATAGACTTTCTATCGCTCACACCCTGGCCCGGCGACCTGATATGCGCGGAGGGGCGCTATATTGAAGGCGAGGGGGGAGCCGAGAAACGCGCAGCCATTTTTATCGGCTCCGAGTTTGGAACCGTCACCCGCCCCGACCTTGTGGATGCCGCCCGCGAAACCGCCGATTCAGGTTTCGATGTGATGATAGCCTGCGCGTTCAGTTACGACGCGCAGTGTACGGAGTTCAACAAGATGGGGCGTATCCCCGTCCTGAAAGCGCGCATGAACGCCGACCTCCATATGTCGGACGACCTCAAGGGCAAGGGAAACCTCTTCGTTATCTTTGGCGAACCAGACATAGACTTGCTTCGTGAAGAGGGTAAAATTCGCGTGAAAATCAACGGCGTGGACGTGTTCTACCCTAACTCCGGCGAAGTGAAAAGCGATGGACCCGACGGAATCGCCTGTTGGTTCATAGATACCGACTATAACGGGGAGAGTTTCTTCGTGCGCCACGCCTATTTTCTCGGCGCAAACGACCCGTACAGCGCCCTCAAGACAACGCTGAAAGCCGAGATAAACGCGGAGGCGTGGGCGACTCTGCACAGCGACATCTCCCGCCCATTCGCCCCGCCCACATCCGGGCGAATCGCCGTGAAGGTCATCAACCACCTCGGTGACGAGGTTATGAAGGTGTTTCGTGTGTGAACAAAGTAAACAAATTAAACTATCGTTAGGAGATGGGGAATGTCTGAATACGAGGTTGTGGTGGGTATGGAGTGTCACGCGGA
>CAIJLM010000511.1 GCA_903821495.1 uncultured Chthonomonas sp.
CCGCGTAAGGGAGACTACTTACCCGCCTCCTCCGGGCGTTGCGGATTCACGATAATCCCGTCGAAGATAGCGGCATTCGTCTTAACGTGGCAATCTTGCCCCACCACACAGCGTTCGATATGGGTGTTTCGCATAATCACCGCGCCATCCCATAAGATGCTGTCTTTCACGACTGCGCCCATCTCCACCATGCAGTTATTTCCAATCACTGTATTTTCCAGTATCTTCGCGCCCGCCTCAATGCGAACGTTGTTGCCAATCGCGACGGGATAGCCTATCTCCGCAGTCGGGTCAATCTCCACATTTTCGCCAATCCACGTGTATCTCTTCACCTCTTTGAGCGGCAGTTTCGTATTCACGCGCCCCGCCAGTACGTCTATGTGGGTCTGTTGGTAGATTTTCAGATTGCCCACGTCCTTCCAGTAGGCGGCGGTAAGGTGTCCGTAGAGCGGCTGTCGCTGTTCAAGGAGCATCGGAAATACCTGTTTCCCGAACAGATAGAATGTGCCTCGTGGAATCATGTCGAAAATCTTCGGTTCAAAGACATAGACTCCGGTGTTCGCGGTGTTCGAGAAGATGACTTCGCCTTTGGGCTTCTCCAAAAACCGCGTAATGCGACTATTTTCGTCCATGAGAACAATGCCGTACTCGCTAGGGTCGTCCACTAGCGACAGGGCTATTGTGGAGAGAGCGTTCTTCTCTTTGTGCGTGCGAACGAGCTTTGTCAAGTCCATATCCGTCAGGTCGTCGCCGCCGATAACCAGAAACGTCTCATCCTTAAAAAACTCTTCCGCCTTTTTTAGGCTTCCCGCGTCGCCCCATAACTGGTCTTCGTGTTGCCAGTGGATTTTAACGCCCCAGTTGGAGCCATCTCCGAAATAGGCTTCTATGTGGTCTCCAAGATAGTGTAGGTTGACCATTATCTCATCAAAACCGTGCTGTTTGAGGAGTTCGATAAGGTACTCCATAACGGGGCGGTTAATGATGGGAACGAGGGGCTTGGGGACATTCCTTGTCAACGGGTCGAGGCGCGACCCTACGCCTGCCGCCAAAATCATCGCTTTCATAACGGGGCGAAATCCCTTTCATTGTTGAGTTAGGCTTAATTATTGGAAATTGTGATGGCTTCCTTACGTAAACCATCGTCATACAAGCCAAGAAGCCTGCCCTGTCGCTCTAAAATCCTAGAGTGTTTGGACACGCTTCTCACTATATCACAAATCTAAGCGCTTTTCGAGCGATTTTTATCACATCAAACCTGTGAACGCTGGTAACTCGGTTGCGGTGTAAGGCTCTTTTGGAAATCGCAGATACGCTCCGCCACATAGTATATCTGCTCTTCCGTGAGTTCTGGGTGAATGGGCAGGGACAAAACTTCGTTGCTCACTCGCTCTGATACGGGAAAATCGCCTTCGCGATAGCCGTAGGGCGTATAGGCGGGCTGTAGGTGAAGCGGGCTAGGATAGTAGATTTCCGACGCGATTTCGTGTTCCTTGAGGTACGCCTGTAGCGCGTCTCGTTTTGTATGTCGGAGGGTGTACTGATGATAGATGTGGTAGTTGCCCTCTATCTCTTGCGGCAGTTGCAAAGTCCCTTCGCTCTTCTCCGCAATGTCCTTCAGTAGGACGTTATAGAGGTGTGCGTACTTGCGTCGCAGGTCGTTCCAACCTTTGAGGAGGGGAAGTTTGTTCTCCAAGACGACGGCTTGTATCGCATCTAGTCGGCTACAGTACCCCACGCGAACATAGTGGTACTTATGCCCATGCGTGCCGTGACCGCGCAGGCTACGCAGTATCTCAGCGGTTTCGTCGTCGCTGGTGAGAATCATGCCTCCATCGCCATACGCTCCCAGATTTTTGGTAGGGTAGAACGAGAGGGTCGCCGCATCTACTCCGCTGGCGATAGGAACGCCGTTTTGCGCGGATCCAACCGACTGCGCCGAGTCGATAATGAGGCGTAGGTTATGCTTTTGCGCGATAGCGCGAAGCGCTGTCCTGTCGCACATCTGCCCGTAGAGGTCAACCGGGAGAATGGCTTTGGTTCGGGGCGTTATCCGCTCTTCAATCGCCTCTACTTGAATGTTGTAGGTATGGGGGTCTACATCTACGTAGACGGGACGCGCTCCCACACGGGCTATCGCCTCTGAGGTGGCTCCAAACGAAAAGGGAGGGGTTATCACTTCGTCGCCCTGCCCGATACCGCAAGCCTCTAGCGCGAGAATAAGCGCGTCTGTGCCGGAGGCTACGCCGATTCCATGCTTTGCGCCGCAGAGGTCGGCTATCTCCTGCTCCAAACGGGCGACGCGAGGTCCTCCGCTGAAGTGTCCGCTCTCGATAACTTCCGAGATAGCCTTGTCAATTTGCTCTTTTAGCTCGTAGTACTGCAGTCGCAAATCCGCAAGAGAAACTTTCAACCTTTTCTCCTTGCATCTGGATGGAACTCCGCCTCCAAATGTCTTTATAACGCTAATGGGGAGTGTTTTGGGTGGTCTCCCGCTACGGTTAGGAACCGCCTTGTGGGCGATTCGCCACTCTCTTGGTTCAAAATACCTATTCTAACACTATGTAGGTTGGGTAATACTATACCCGATACAGGCTAGGTATTAGGACTCGCAAACGGGGCTTCTGTTTCTGTTTTTTGCTGTTTGCGCGTCTCTATCTCCGCTATTTTCTGTATGGAAGCGCCATATTCCGGGTCGCGGAGGGCGAAACGTACAAAATTCGCGAAGTAGGTCTCGAAGTTTCCGATGTCGCGTCGGGCTTCATTCTCAAGAATGGGAGCCGCCCAGAGGGGCGCGCCCACCTCTCCTAGCCTGCAAATTGCGTCGGGGAGGTTGAGTTCGCCCCGCCTGTCCTGCGGGGTTTCACGCAGAATGGAGAAGATAGCGGGGCGCAGAACGAAACGCGCGGCGATAACCAGATTGCTGGGAGCCTCCTCGACGCTCGGCTTTTCGACGATAGTTCGCAGGGCGAACGGCTCAGTGTACTCTTCTCTCGGCTCTAGCGGGGCGACGACTCCGTAACGAAACACCTTCTCTCTGGCTATTCGCTCTACCAGTATCGCCGCGCCCGCCGACCTCTGGTCAAAGGCGGCTATGAGACGACGGAGGGGCGCGGAACCCTCTTGCAGCGCATCTATCAGGCTATCGCCGAACGCCACGACAAACGGCTCTCCCGCCACCCAGTCCTCTGCACACAGAATCGCGTCGCCGGAGCCGCTCTGCTTCGCCTGCACGACGTAGGAGCAACGGAGGGGCGGCAGGCTGGAGTTATCCCCGCGATACTCGTCCCCGAAAAACGCCTGTATCTGCGGCTTTCTATCGGAAACAATAAAAAGAGTCTCCTGAATACCCGCGTGTTGGAGTTCATCAAGAACGTAGCCAAGCACAGGTTTTCTTCCGATGGGAAGCAACTCTTTAGGGATATAACTTGTGAAGGGTTGAAGGCGCGTACCGAACCCTGCGGCGGGAATGACGGCTTTACGCACGGTAGTCTGCATAGAATTGAGGGTAGGCATGAGCGGGAGGAGTTTTCTACAAAAGTGTTAGCGTATTTTAGAACGCTCCTGCGATTTTGTCAAGCCCCAAACGAGTGAAGTGGACTTCACTCGTTTGGGAATTAACCGCGAAATACGCGAAAATCGATGCGACCTAACTCCCGCCCTTCGCCGTTTCGGAGTAAGAGTTCAGGGTTTCGGCTCTTCACATAACCTCACCCAACCTCTCCTTCGCAAAGGAGAGGAGTTCTTGTGGTTTGA
>CAIJLM010000512.1 GCA_903821495.1 uncultured Chthonomonas sp.
ACGGCGAACGTGTGCGATTTGCACAGGGAGCCATTTCCTCGTCCGTTTGTCAGGGGAATCGTTCCAGCGGACTGCGGAGCGAATTCGCGCAGTCTCTGTTCCAACTCTCCCGGCTTAAACGAGGTGTATCTCAATTGCTTTGGCATCTCTCTCCCTCCTTTCAGGGGGTGGTCGTTTGAGGCGCTTCCTCGGCGTAGTACGCGCCTTCGTTGCGTCGGGCGAGGGAGGTCGCTACATCCAGCAGCGCACTCCCTTCCGCCCAGTTTTGCGCTATTTCTTTGCGGAGAAACTCAGCATCCTTTCGTGTTAGTCCCTCCGCAGCGACGATGGGGTCGCCGCCAGCGAGAAACAGAACCACCTTGTGGCGCGGCTCTTCGCCGGACGCCAGTATCTGCGGTCTCTCTTCCCCGCACTTCTTGAGCGCGACAAAAGCGACATGATTGGCATTCACCAACACGCCGCTGTGCGTCGTTATGAGCATAGGCTTACTCTCCTTCCTCCGAAAACGAGAAATCGCCCTCCTCCGAACCGGGCTCGTAAGCGCCGGGGAGGGGGACGATCTCAGTCAGTCCATTCGCTTTGCGAACGGGGTTGATTTTGTCCACGCACGCTCTGCACACCGGCTCGCGTTCGCCCTCGACAATGAGCGAAGGAACGCGCTCCGGGTGAAACGTGAAGTGTCGGCCGCAACAGATGCAGCGACCGAATGCAAAATAGGCGCCCATTCAATCTCCTTTTTCTTAAGTTTCCAAAAACTCTCTTCTACCCGTATGAAGCACGCCCTCAAAGGGGCGGCGTTTGTCCAACGAGCAGGGTTGTAGCAGGAGAGAGCGGAGAGGGGAACGCAAATCGGGAAAGTGATGTCAAGCGTTGGAGGAGGGGCGGGAGGGAAGTGATGTTGCCTTTGGACGGCGACACGATTTCGGCGTCAGGATTGCGTTGCGGCGTTCGGCAGGATACGGATCGTGACATCATTTAAGGAAGATAGGGACGGAAACTCTGTACGTCCAGCCAACGGAACGCTAAAAATTGAAAAGCCGGATCCATGAGGGGTTCGTCAAGCAGTAACGTTTTTCAGGAGGGTTCCGTTGTGACCGAAGACAGTTCAGATGGGAGCTATGTAGCTCGCCATTTCTCGTATCGCATTCCTATTCGCATGACCGCCGAGGAGCGGAGCGTCATTGGCAAGAGCGCCTACGCGCTCAATCGCTCGATTTCGCGCTACCTGGTCGAACTCGCCATAAAGGGACCGACTTTCGTACCGGAGGAGAGGGCGCGTTTACGGCTTCTGCTCTCGCTGTTTCGAGAGGCGCAGAGCGAACTGCAAGGGCTACTAGGGCTCTCTCTGTTCACGGAGGCGACGCAGGGCAAAGCGGAGGTCTGTCACAGGGTCCATGAGGCGATTCGACTGTTGGCTACGTTGACCGAGCAGTTGGAGAGGAGGTTGCATGGATAGGGGAGGAGCCTTTTGCAAGTTTGTCGTCGGACGCTCCGGTAATTCGTGCCGGCATCTGCGCTACATCGCGCGACTGGACGCGGTGCGTGATGGGATGCAGGGCGTCTTCCTGAAAGACCTTCCGAATGTGATTCAGGAATCTTTGAACTATCCCGCTCTGGTGCAAACGCTCTGCCACTATGCGCGCATGGCGGAGCAGACCGAAGTCATCGCCCATAGATCGCGGGGTGAACCGCGCACCCACTACTGCGTGACGCTCAGTTTCGAGCGAGACCTGACGAACCGAGACGCCAGCGCGCTGGTCGCCTCGTGGTTACAGATGGCGTTCCCCAACGCACGAGCCGCGACGTTCCTGCACCGCAACACGAACCACCTTCACGCCCATGTATGGATAGCGGCAAGGCAAACCGATGGAACGAAGGTCAACCTGAGCGCACGCGCCTTCCGACAACTCGACGAGATGTGGAACAAAATCTACGCCCGCGCCATGGGGCAGGACGAACGCGCCTATCTGCTCAAAAAGTGGGAGACCGAACACAACAAACGCTTGAGGCGCGAAGGGAAAATACGGGAGAAGCTGGAGCGCGCCGCGCAACATTGGCATCCGGCGAAGTTTACCGAACGGGAGCGCAAGCGATTAGGAGCCGACTATGAGCGTGACGAAAGCGGAGCTGGAAGAGATAAACCGGAGACTTCAGGAGGCGATTCGCAACCTGGAAGCGGAGAACCGGCAGCTTCTGGGCGACAATCGTCATCTGAGCATGCGGCTCTTGCAGTGCAGTGGGCAGTTGAAGATTCTGAGCGCGCGGTATCGGAGACTCGCGAACTATGTGAAGAGGTTGAGAGCCTGGCTGACCGCGAACGAGAGATAGACAGGGAGAGATAGTGTGGACGCTGCTGACTCTGCTCGGAGCGCTTGCCGCCGCTCTGGGAACGCTCCAACTCCTCCACGCGCCCGTCGCTTCCCTGGAACTCCGGTGCGCCGTTTCGTTCTGCGGCGCGCTGACGGCGTTGCTGGCTCGGAAAGCCTGGTCGCCGAAAGAGCCTTCCCGCTCCTACGGTAGCGCGGGGTTTGCCGGGAGAGGGGATATCGCCGAACTGCTCTCGCCTCCCTCCGAACCGCTTCCCTTTGGGAGCGTGCTTCTGGGCAAGTTGGGAGAGGAGCGTATCGCCCTCCCTCGCCCTTACACGGGACAGCATGGCATTATCGTGGCTGGAAGCGGTATGGGAAAGTCCTTCGGGTTCTTTCTGCCCAACATGGCGCTCGCGAAGGGCGTCTCCTGCATCGTCACCGACCCCAAGTCGGAGATATGGAACTACACGTCGGGGTATCACCAGTCTACGCGCTTTGCGCCTAATGAACCGGAGGCGAGCGGTTGCTTTAACTGGATTCCGCTGTGCAAGGATGCCCGGATGGCGTCGCTTTGCGCCCGAGCGGTTGTGGAGGCGGGCGCGACGGAACGTCAAGAGGCGCCCTGGCCCGACCTGGAAGCCGCCTTTCTTGCGAGTCTGTTCAGCCATGCCAGCGTCCTTTCGGTTCCAACGCCGCTCACGGCATATAACCTGCTGACCCGGACGGAACCCGCAAAGCTGATGGCGATGTTCTTGACTTCGCCCTCCATTGTCGCCAGAGAGCAGGCGGTCATCTTCGAGCAGACTCACGAACGGATGCGGGGAAGTATTACTCCGGTGCTGGCGGCAAAACTCCAGTGGCTCCGCGATCCCGATGTGGCGCGGTTCACCTCCGCAACCTTTGCCGCTCCGGATTTCGGACGGCTGCGCGTATCGCCCGAATCTCTCTACTGGTGCGTGCGTGAGCAGGACATTGCGCTTCTTCGACCCTTGAGTTCGCTCTTCTTCACGGTTCTGCTGGAGCAGATCGCCGGCGAGAAGGCGAGTGCGACGCAACCGGTTCCGGTGCATCTCTATTTTGACGAGTTCGCCAACATCGGGATACTCCCCCACTACGAGACGACCATCTCTCTGGCGCGGGGGAGAGGACTCTCTATCTGGCACGGCGTGCAGAGTCTTTCGCAACTGGAGGCGCTGTATGGCAAGCCGAACGCGCAGACCATCTTGACCAACTGCGCGACAAAGATAGCGTTGGGCGGTCTGGATGTGGAGACCGCCGACTATTTCAGCCGGACGCTGGGGGAGGGAACCGCCATCGTGCCGAGGCGAACGTGGCAGAAAAAGCGTTTCGCGTTGGTCTCCACAACCACAAGCGATACGACAATGGAACACGCTCGCCCGTTACTCACAGCAGACGAGGTGAGGCGAATTGGGAGCGACAAGGCGCTGGTGATAGCGGGCAATCGC
>CAIJLM010000513.1 GCA_903821495.1 uncultured Chthonomonas sp.
AGCAGTTCAATGAGGGTGAAGGCGTTTCGGTTTCTCATCGGTAATTCCATTTCTAGTAGTTGTCGTCTGCGTACACAACGGTATCGGCTATCGTTAGCCCATTCAGGCGAGTAGCGTCCGCTCCTGTTGAACGCGCCTCTGTACACGCGGGAATAGGATGTTATTCTCCTTATGTACGTGTTGGTGCAGGTCTTTTTCCAGCCTCAAGAGGCGAATCATCAACGCTCGGTAGGAGTTGCAAGCGGTATCGGGCGCGCTGTAGTCTTTCGTGATTTGTCGCATCATAGTAAGACTCCGCCCTACCATATCGTGTTCCTTGTGAAGGGTCTGCATTAAGGGAAGAAGCATTGCAACGCGGCTTGAAGGCGCGCTGTCCAGCCCCTGTATCAGCGGAAAAAGCAGAGTCTCCTCTTGAATAAGGTGGCTATGGAGTTCCGTTTTGAAGCGCAAGAACACAGTCTGAAGCTCATAGAGTTCGGAGTGCGCTTTCCCATGCGCTACTGCAACCTTCGCCACCAGTTGAGCTAGCGGAGGTAGCTCCTCGCGCAGATAGGCGTGATGCTCCTGTACAATGTGATTCACAAGTTGTGAGAGCGGCGCGGTAGCCCAGTCAGTCGCTAAGGTTTTGGCTTCGCTTACGTCGCAGAGTTCTAGCGCGTGAACGACGGCGGCGACATCTAGCGACTTTTCGTGGCACGCCTCTTCCAGCAAGCGAGTTCCCCCGCAACAGTAGTCCAGCCCCAGCTTCTCGAACACTTGAGAGCGAACAAAATTTTGCGTAACCAGATTTCCGAGGGTCTCTCTACTATAACACGTGTCCATATCGCGCCCCCTTTCGTTCCCAATCTATATATAGACTTGTTTATCCTTATATATTATATCCAGAATTACAAAATATGTCAATATCCTCGCCAAAATAGTTTTGTGAAACTCTGCCCTCAACTCAATGGGCGGACAAAAACAAGCCTGTCCGCATACAGTCGTATGCGGACAGGCTTCACAAAGCGAACATTAAGCGCTATTCGCCGCCCCCTGGGGGGCTTCCGGCTTTCCCGTCAGAACTTTTCTTGAGGTTGTCCGGCATGGGAGATTTCACTCCATCCTCCGTCGCCAAGTAGTTACCGCCGCCTTTAGGCTTCATGGGGCCCGTATAGTAGACGCCGCCGGGCGAGGGTGGCTCCCGTTTCGGCGTACCCGCGGTAAAGTGTACCAAAATCGCAAAAAATAGACCTATTCCTGCAATACCCAGTAGGATTTGCAGTCTCTTTTGTCTGTTCATAAGCTTCTTATCCTAATTCGTATACAGAGAGGAGAGACGTAGCGGACAGTCAAGCAAAAGGCGACCGCAAGGGTCGCCTTTCACCGTGTACCAGCCTACCTAAGGACCGCCATTCCCGCCCTTGTCGTTAGTGGTAGTCGTTTTCTGCTTCATCGGTCCGTCGTAATATCCGCCTGAGCCAGAGGTGGCGCTCTTCTCCTCTTTTTTACCGCACCCGCTAAGGGCTATCAGTATCATAGAGAGAAGCAGTACAGATGTCGTCAGAACCGTAGAGCGTTTCAAGAAACGCATAGACTTACTCCTTGAGAACTACTTGTCGATGGAGTAGTACTTCTTGTACCAGCAACCGCCGCTGTCTTGGTCAAGATAGCGCTCGGAGTTGCGGTTGATGCGCTTGGCATGGCTATCTAGGAAGACGTGCGTTCCGCCGCCCTGGTGGGCATCGGTGGCTTCGCAACCCATGGTTGTACCAAAGGAGTGGCTACCGTTGTTGAGAATGCCCGTCATACCGTCGGAGACGATGACCGCTTCGCTTACACGTTGTACCTGAGCCAAGCGCATGATTTCGACGCGAACGTCGCTACCCGCAAAGTAGTAGTGGGGCGCTGGCTGAGTGCAGGTGTCGTCATAAGCCGCTTTTCCAAAGCCGATGCCGAAGTGAGCATGGTACCAGAGAGCGGGGTAGTAGGCTACGATGGGGTCGCCGTCGCAGTCAGGAGCCGCCGCCGCTTTGCTCATTTTTTCAGGACCGAAGGAAGGGCAAGCCATCATACCCGTAGGACCAACACCCGAAAAGTCAGCGCTAACGGGATCTACGGGAGCGCCGTTCTTGATGTAGGGCTGAAGGTTCTGCGCCCAGCTATGCAGGTCGTGTCGCCAGTTGTCGCGGGGAAGCCCCGTGCGAACAAACCAAGGGATAACCGTCTCATCGTAGTCTTGGCTGTACATGGCGCTAGCGGTGCCAATCTGCTTGGCATTGCTAAGGCAGGAGATAGCGCGGGCTTTTTCGCGGGCTTGCGCGAAAACGGGGAAGAGAATTGCGGCGAGAATGGCGATAATCGCAATCACGACGAGCAACTCAATGAGAGTGAAACCTTTGCGAGACATAAGACCCTCCTAATAGGATGTTATCCCTTGATATGCGGGATATTAAAAAGACCGCCGTTTTGGGCGGACAAAGTACGCTACGCCCGATACAGTGCATAACGCGAACACACTATAACTATAACGTGAAAACGGGATGGAAGTCAAGCCTATTGTTATAGTAATTTTAAGACCTTTTAAAATTTTATAGGCGAATGGGGCGATAATTGACAAATATGCCGCGTAATGTTGCAATCTAGTATGCATTATCCCACTGGTTTGTTCGAGGGGGCGCTGAATCGCCACAGCGCCCCCTCTCGCCTCACTCGTCCGAGAGCGCGAACGTTACGAACATATC
>CAIJLM010000514.1 GCA_903821495.1 uncultured Chthonomonas sp.
AATCCGTCCGTAGGACGGGCGCACTTCACAGGCAGGTACTTTCAGCGCCTGACCAAAGCGTCCTCAATACCAACTACTCAACAGGAGGTCTCTCACAATGCCCCGTGGCTTAACCGAAAACAGCGAAAACTCAGAGAGGTATGAAGATATGACAAACACAACGAAAGATACAACTCTCAATCAACAAACCCCCGGCTCCAACGCGAGCAAGGCAAACGCGGAAAGCGCCGTGCTTGCGACGCTTGCCGCGATGTCGGAACCAGATCGCGCGTTGGGGGAGCGGCTACATACTATCATCAAAGCTAGCGCGCCAGCCCTCTCGCCAAAACTCTGGTACGGGATGCCCGCGTATGCCAAGGACGGCAAGGTCGTATGCTTCTTCCAGAGCGCGCAGAAGTTCAAAACGAGGTACGCGACGTTGGGCTTTATGCACGAGGCGAATCTCGATGAAGGCGCTATGTGGCCCACCGCCTTCGCGCTGAAGGAGTTGACCGAAGCCGAAGAAGCAAGGATAGACGCGCTCGTGAAGAGAGCGGCGAGTTGAGCGCCGAGAGCGTCTCTCGCCCCAGAATATTTTGAGACAAATTTGCCTCTATTTTTGAGGAATCGCTTGACAGACTGACAAAAAACGGTGTACAGTTATTAGTAGACGCTCGTGCGTCGTAAAAATTACGTACATTCGCAGAGGGAGGTCTCATAATGACCCGTGGCTTAACCGAAAAACAACAGCGTATCCTTGAATTCCTGATGGAATATGTGACCGATAAGGGATACCCGCCTAGCATTCGCGAAATTGGCAACCGTTTCAATATCTCTAGCCTACGCGGCGTTACGGTTCACCTCGACGCGCTAGAGCGTAAGGGCATGATTAAACGCGCCAACACATCCCGCTCTATCACCATCATCGGGAAGACGGGCGCTACCGCCCCCGCGAAGAACGTGCAGATGATTCCTCTCATCGGAACGATTGCGGCGGGGGTTCCCATTACCGCCAGCGAAAACATTGAAGGCTATATCCCTGTACCGAGCGAAATGGCGAATACCGCCCCGAACGTCTTCGCTCTACAAGTGAAGGGCGACTCGATGATTGGAGCGCACATCATGCCGCGCGACTTCGTGGTTATTCGCCCCCAACAGACCGCAGAGAATGGCGATATTGTCGCGGTGCGTCTAGGCGAAGAGGCGACTGTGAAGCATATTCAGTTCGCGAGCAACGGGATTATCAAACTCATCGCCTCTAATCCCGCCTACGACCCTATTGAGGTGCGCCTCGAAGATAGCCAGATTATCGGCAAAGTGATAGGGCTTATTCGCAACTACGACAACACGTTCCTTATGTAGGGCGCTGTTCTCACTTTACCATTCGCGCCCAGTGAATAGAGCCGAACTGCATAATGTGGTGCGTTTTCTTTTGTAGGTCATAAACGACGACGACCTCCCCCTGCACTTCGCTAGGTTGCACAAGCATCGTCTCCACTACGCCCGGAGTAGCGGATTCGATGGCTATCTCTAAGGGTCTTTTCAGGTTGATGGACTGTAGAACAAGGAACTTCACCACCTGCTGACCGGCTTGCGCTCCCGCTGGCATTTGCGGCGGGAGCGCGAGTTTTTGTTGCACGTTGGCGGCTACTGGCGCGTACCCTGCATCTTTCTGCGCGAACTGCCTCCAGTCTACAACCTTCTCCAACTTCTGGCGGTAGGTCGCTAGTTTACGGGCGGTAGGGTCTTCTTTAAGAGAGGGAGGCGCTTTGGGGTGAAACTTCTCCGTAATGGCTTGTGGCAGGGTCTCTTCATCTGAAACAGGCAGGTAGCCCGCCTTCCGCAGGTCTTTCAGCGTCTTGTCGAGGTCTTCGCCGTTCAGCAGAGCGATGGTATCGCTCAAAGTGCGATGGAATAGCCCTTTGAACTCCTTCCGCGCCTGCAACTCTTGTAACAGTATTGGGGAATCCACCTTAATATAGAGCGTCGCCCGTCCTAAGTGAATATGCCCGTGTTTGCCCCCCACCTCCTTGATAAGATACTCTATGTTTTGCGGCACGCCCACCCGTGAAGCCGCGCTTAGGTAGTCCATTACGCTCTGTACCGTCTCGCCTCTATCGATGGCGCGGCGTAGCGACTCCTTCGTCACCACCGGATGCCCCATCTGCGCCCCTTTTATCGGAAATTCGGCGAAATTGAGCATTTCATAGTATTTAATGGGGCTGAGGTAGGGCGGCGCGAATATCTCCCCGTTCGCCTGTAGCACAAACTGCTCTTCACGCGGGGGCTCCGGTAGTTCGTACCTCTCCCCTTTGACAAGCCAGCGCCCCAGCGGCGTGAGGCGGTAGCCTATGGGGAGATTTTCCTCGTCGTCCTCTTCCTCTGTAGCGGGTTTCGCGCTTGAGGAGGGAGTCTCTTGCAAGCCCAGTTCCGCCATCCCCAACCAGTACAAGCACTGCTCCACAAGAGCGCGCATATAGTCAATTTGCGAGCCTACAATCTCTTCGTTACTGCGAGGGTCGGAGAGAATAAAGGGGCAACGGAACATAAAGAGCGCGAAGAGAACTGGGGTAAATAGGAAGTCGGTTGTCTCCGCCTCCGCCAGAAGGCTCAATGCCTGTCCGCGTAGCGAAACCATAAAATCTAGGGAGCGTGGCGCATTCGCTTTCCTTATCGGCTCCTCATACATCTCGCCCCACATCATTCCGTTGCGCCACGCCTCAAACAGGACGCGGTGTTGCGTTTTCGTGTCCCAGTGGAGCCATGAACGCCCCTTCTCATTGACTCCGTATACCTGCTTCTCTCCTGAAACGTAGAGGAAATCGGATTCACGGCAAAGGCAGTAGAGAAAACTTGTGTAGTCTTCGTCAGAGTGGCTGAGGTAGCGCGCGGCGTTTTTAAG
>CAIJLM010000515.1 GCA_903821495.1 uncultured Chthonomonas sp.
CGAACCTCCAAACGCTGGAAGTTTCCAACAACCCGCTTGACGAAAGGTACAAGGTCGCCGCGCAAGAGGGGAGAAAATACCTCATGAACTACCTTCGACGCTTGGAACGCGGGCATACGCTAAACTAGGTCGAACCGCTCTTCACGGCTTCATCAGAAATGGGCGCACGCGCTCGGCGAGAAGTTTATAGCCCTCGGCGTTGAAGTGAAGCATATCCTTTACGAACAGTTCAGGGCGCGCCTCTCCCGTCGGAGTCAGGCTGATGTCGTAAGCGTCGAGATACTTCACTCGCCGTGTGCGTCGCGCGAACTTGCGAATCATCGCGTTTAGAGTCTGGTAACGCTCGTTTTCCTCCCAGCGCGAGGGGGCGGGGTTGACCGCGATATAGACAATCTCAGTTTTTGGGAGTCTCTTATGGACGACGCGAACGAACTCCCGAAAATCTTCCGCTACTTCATCGGGCGCTCTTTTGGCGTGAATATCGTTGCCTCCGGCGCGTAGGAGTATCTGCTTAGGTTGGTAGGGAAAGATAATGCGTGGCGCGAAGTGCGTGGAGTCGGCTATCTCCGAGCCGCCGAACCCTCTGTTTATCACCAGATGGTCTGGGTAGTCCTCCGCGAGGGTCTTCCAGAGCCGAATCGTAGAAGAGCCGATAAACAGAATTCCGCCCTTTGGCGGAGGGGAGACGCTATCGGAGGCTTCAAACGCGGCTATCTCCTTCTCCCATTTTGCGAAGTCGTGAGGAGCGGGGGCTGGGCGTGTTTCGACCTTCTGTTCGTCCTGACTGTTTGCCGCTTGCCTCGCAACAACGTTGTTCGTCGTTAGGCAGAGACCGATGCAGAGGGCGATGAGAGTCCAGTGTGCGAATTTTAGGCGTATCATAAGGTTCTCCAAAGCAGGCGGAGTATTGGGATAGACTCTACCGTGTAGCGCAGTATTTGTCAAATGGCGCTTGTCGTAAGAAAACACGCGCTTCAATCTTGACTTTTAGGCGATAGCGCCATACAATAGTGAGGAGCCGCTATGGGTCTGTAGCTCAGCGGATAGAGCACCAGTCTTCGGAACTGGGTGTCGGGCGTTCAAATCGCTCCAGGCCCACTTGTAATCTCGAAATTTGCCGATTTTGAGATTAGACGGAACGCCAGTCTTTTGAATCTCTTGCGCCTCCTATCTCAAAATGGAGGCAGAAATGCAATATAGACAACAAGTCTCCCTTCAAGCCAGATACCTCCCTCTGCATTTTACCGCCCTCAACGTATTCAATCTTTACATGAATCAACTCCAGGCTAATTCAATCAAGAGGTGACCGTCAACACGATTCACGTCACGTAAGAGTTCAGGGTTATGGGAGTAAAACCGCGAAACACGCAAAACACGCGAAAAAGTCCCAAACTTGGAATAACACGCACAGACTTCCCAATCTCAAACCACAAGAACGCCTCTCCTTTGCGAAGGAGAGGCGGGGTGAGGTTATGTGAGATTCCTGCAACCCTGAACTCTTACCACGTCACCTATGTTCGAGGTAGCTTTGTGCAAGCAGTTCTCCCAATTGAACAACGCCCGCCGTTGTGATGACCAGTTTCTCCGCCTGCGGGGTAAGGTTGAATGCCTTGACATGGATGAAAGCAGGGTCTGTGGCGGCGATAGAAGCTAGATTCGCGGTGATGTCAATAGCATTGAGACCCTCCTCATCGGTGGGCGGTTGTTGACTAACGTACCATTTCAGCGAAGGAAGCGCTAAGTCCTGGCGACTCTTTGCGACAATGGATTGTAGCCATCTGCCCGCGTCTCTGCGATAAGGTCCAAAGGACATATCATTTTCGCCAACATGGTAAAAGATGCCAGCCAGTTCTACCTGATGACCTTTGGCTTGCAGTTCCTTAATGGATGCCTGGATGAAGGCTATGAACTGCGGGTAGAGGTTTCGGTCTTTCGCTTCCGTTCCCTGTGGAGTCCAGTCGTTCATCTGCGAACCGCTGTGCGTGAATTTGGCGATGGCGATGTTACCGGGAACCTTGCCCTGTAGCGTCTTTCCGAAGCTGAGTTCGGGACCGAAGGTGTCATAGTATCCGGCGGGCCCCAGTGGCTCCCAGCCTTTTGAGGTTTTGTATCCGCCGCCGATGCTGTATTTGAAAGCGATTTTTCCGTTGTCTTTCGCCAATGACTCCCGTCCGGGGAGCGCTTTGAGCTCTTGGGTGAAGGCGCGTTCGCCCTCCATATTACGATGTCCTGCAAGGATGAAAAGCTTGACCGCGCTTCCCTTTGCATAGGGCAAAACTTTGAGCGGACGGTTGCTGGTTGGTTTCTTTCCAATCGTTCTCAGATAGGCGTCTGCGTAGTTCACGCCGTGTTCCAGTTGCCCCAGCGTTCCGTAGTGATAGTGCAATCCCGCCCCCCCGCCAATCTCCACCGCATCGTGGGAAGTCGGGATGTATTCCGCCATCGTATCGGTATCAGTGACGGCTTTCTGCCCAGCGCGGATGGCGTACATATTCTCACGGTTGTCCATGCCCCAAACCGTCTTTGTACAAAGCTCTCCGATGTAGAATTTCAGGTTGGGGGTATTGAGGTCGCGCCGCCATTTCGCCAGAAAGTTCTTCAGGTTCTTGCCGTAGTTCGGCTTGAACTCCCTATCGAACATATCGTTCTCCCCCTGATGCCACATGAAGCCTTCTATCCGGTAAGCCACTCTCTTTCTGTCCAGTTCGGCTAAGGAGGATTGAATTATCTGTAGCGCCAGGGGGTAGAGTTTAAAGCCACTGGGGTCATCGGGATTCCAGTCTGCGCCCAGAGTCGTCCCGCCAGCGGCGCACTTGATGATGGCGATGGGAGCCTTGATTTCTTGCGAAACTCTTCTGGCAAAGCTGAGTTCTGGTCCAACAACACCGTCCACAGGTTGCAAAGCAACCCAACCCTTGGAGGTTAGCTTCTCCTCGCGTCCGATGTTGTAAGAGAACAAGACCTTGTCTTGAGACATATCCAAGCCGGCAAACGGCGGAAAGAGTTTGATGTCCTTCACTTTTGAGTCAGAGCCAACCATGTTCGACTGCCCCGCGAAGATAAAGACCCGCAATGTCTTCGCGCCGGTATCAGTCTTTAGTGGTTCGGCGCCGTTCGCTACTACTGGAGTCAGCAATAGGGCGGCAGAGGCAAGAATGTAGCAGAGGCGTTTGTTATTCATTAGTTTCCTTTAATCTTCGGAATGAAGCGATACCTTCGCTGTCATAGCGCCATAGTAAGA
>CAIJLM010000516.1 GCA_903821495.1 uncultured Chthonomonas sp.
CGCACCACACGCTGATACAGAGTTTTCCTGTGCTACTCTGGGTGATAATTACACTCCTACTCGGAGTGTGCGTGGGGCATATCGGTCTGCGCCGCAACCCTATGGATGCAGCCTGGTATCTCTTCCCGCTCGGCTTGATGGTGATAACCTACTCCTTTTCGTTGCTTGTAAACTATAGAGCCTGGTTCGACCCGCTGGTTCCCAACGCCGCGATGTTGCTGGCGTTCGCGCTCACGACTCAGTTGACCTACGCGCTTGAAAAAGAGGGGCGGGAACGCAATCGCGCCTTGCTGGGACGCTTTGTCGCCCCGGAGGTGGTGGAACAGTATGTGGATAGGGTGGAAGACCTCAAGTTGGGCGGCGCGAAGCAGAGCGTCTGTATTCTCTTCGCGGACGTGCGAAACTTTACGGGGTTCGCAGAGAGTCGAGACCCGGAGGAGGTTGTCGAGGTCATCAACGAGTACATGACTGCGCTCACCGATGCGATGTTTCAATATGGCGGACTGCTAGACAAGTATATCGGCGACGGTCTTATGGCGTTCTTCCGCATTACGCCTCCCGTTAAGGAGGGCATTGGGACGGCGGTTCTCGCGGCGCTCGCTATGCAGAACGCCTCTACGCGACTCTCCGCGCAACGCGAAGCGGCGGACAAGCCCATACTAGAGGTGGGTATTAGCCTCCACTATGGCGAAGCGGTGGTAGGGTTAGTAGGAAGCGTTACGCAGTCGAACTATACCGCAATGGGGCTTACGGTGGTGGTCGGGGCGCGTTTACAGAGCCTCGCCGAGGGTGGCGAGGTTATCGTGAGCAGACAGGTATATGAACTTATTTCTGACCTCTTCTCAGCGATAAGCCTTGAAGAGGTGACGGTAAAGGGCTTAACAGAGCCGATACACCCCTACCGTTTGACCCTGCTACCCACCGGAGAAATCAGCAAAATTCCGGACGACTGGCGCGAAAAGGAGAGAGTGTGACAGGGTGGTAAGCCCTCATACTGTCCTGCGGACATCTTTCTCCCGATTCGGGAGAAAGACCTGTCTACAAGGTGGTCAGAGAGATTGCTTCGCCTCTCTTGCCTGGGAGAAAAGGCGCTGGCTGCAAGGTGATTCTGTGGTTAGCTCTAAAATAGACATAAGTGGTTAGGCGTTGTTTCCAAAAGGAGGTATTCGTGAAAGCATTCTGGCTCTGGTGGCATAAGACTCCGCTCTATCTTAGAATAATGATGGGACTAGCGGTAGGCGTAATCATAGGTCTCACCGTACACGACACAGAGACTCTGGAGCATCTCCGCGTCCCAAGCGACATCATATTGCGTATGTTACGCACTCTTGCGCCGCCGCTTATCCTGATAGCAGTCATTCGCGCCCTGATGGGAGCCGAACTTAAAGGGAAGCAGATTGGCAAGCTAGCGGGACTGCTGATAACAAATACCCTTGCGGCTATCTTTATCGGGCTGTTCGTAGCGAACTTGATTCAGCCGGGTCACTTCGCCAAAAAGATGGAGCCGCCCGTCAAAAAGGTGGAGACCGACCCCGTCAAACAGAAGGTTCTGGAGGTTCTGAAAGAGAACAACGTCTCTCTGGTAAAAACCCCCAAAGACCCGCTTGGTCAGTTTCTAGACAACGTGCCGCGCTCTCTTCTCGAACCGCTCAACTCTAGCGACAAGGTTCTCGGCGTGATATTTATCGCGGTGGCGTTTGGAATGGCGTTTCGCCCCTTCCGCGATAAGCCTCTGAATACCCTGAGCGACCTGATGGACGTACTGCTGGAATCGCTCATTAAAATTCTGCACTGGATTGTGGATGTCGTGCCGATTGGCGTGATGGGAGTGGTGGCGCACGTTCTTGGCACGAAGGGGACGGAGCCGTTCAAGGCGTTGGGCGTGTTTATCCTGACCGTTCTTCTTGCGCTCACTCTGCAAGGTCTCTACTATCTCCTGCGGATACGGCTTCAGTCGTGGGTGCGCCCGATGCAGGTTATCAAGGGGATGAACGACGCGCTGATGATGGCTTTCTCTACCGCCTCCTCCACCGCCTCCATGCCCCTGACCTACGAGTGCCTCAAGGACAACGTGAAGATACGAGAAGAGTCGGCGAGCATGGGGGCGCTGGTAGGAACCAACTTCAACAATGACGGAACCGCCCTCTATGAGGCGATGGCGGCGCTCTTTATGGCGCAGATGCTAGGGATTTCTTTGAGCCTTCCGCAACAGTTCATGGTCGTTGTGACCTCGATAATCGCCTCGGTGGGAGCGGCAGGCATACCGGAAGCGGGTCTGGTGACGATGACGCTGGTGTTCACCTCTGTAGGGCTTCCTCCCGACTTTATCCCTATCCTGCTCACTGTGGACTGGTTCCTCGATAGATGCAGAACCACCATGAACGTGATGGGCGACGTGACGGTGAGTTGTATTCTGGACGGCAAAACCCCGGAGATACGAGAGGAGACGATAGGAAGTGAGGCGGCGGAGTAGGCGGTTAAAGCGATAGGGAGACTCCAGATGGACGACGAAGCGAAGTTGCGGCAGTTACTGCTAAACCTCAAGAATGACGATTTTGAAGTGCGTTGCTACGCCGCCAGAGAACTTGGCAAATTGGGCGATTCACGAGCTGTTCCGCCTCTTATTGAAGCGCTGGGTGGCTCTTCTGTAGTCAGAAATGAAGCCATAGAAGCATTAGGAGTGTTATGCGATTCTCGCGCTGTTATTCCGCTTATCAAAATGCTAAAGGAGAGCGGTAGACCACGCACGTCATTTGGTTGGTATGGCGTGCGCTATAGTTCAGCGAAGGCTCTGGGGGAAGTAGGAGATTTTCGAGCGATATTACCCCTCCTCGACGCACTTGCGGAAACAGTGAACGATGAGACATGGATGTCCGTATTCCAATGTATCACTGAGGCTCTGAGCAAGATATGGAAGTCGGATGACTTTACGCCCCTGCTGAATCACTTGACCAATCTGCCTCCAAAACAGAAATTAGCTCTATATAACGTAGAGGAGTATTGCAAGAAATTATCTAAAGGCAAAGACACTCCTGCGCCTTTGCGAGAGAGCGCGAAAGCGGTATTAGCCGAGATTGCGCTTCGTAAATCCGAAAATGCCCTTCTACGAGCCAGCGAAGCGCCCAACCACGCAAACGAGCTACTCCGTCCCGCAGAAGGAGAACGCGATACGACAGCGCCAAATACGCTCCTTCGCGCCTCGCAAGAGCCGGAAACCGCGCCGTCCGAGAAGCGAAGTTGGTTGTCGCGCCTGTTTCGCTCTTAACCCGTTACATCGCTGGAACAGAAGTCTTTAGACGGACAATTTCACTATCCGCCCCCTGTTTTGTGAAACTACGCCTAGGGATTCTGTCTCTATTACTGTAGAGCCAGATTCACTGCACAATATCGCCCCTCTCCACGCAGGAGCCGGGGTTAAAATAGAAGGAGAAAAATTGTCATGAAGTTAAGTTACGCACAGAAGAAGCAGTTTTTCGAGGAGGGCTATATCGTCCTTCCCGGCGTGGTTCCGCAGGTCGCGGTGAAGGAGGCGCGGAAGGCGATAAACGCTTCGCTAGGGCTTGGAATGGACGCAGAGCAGATGACGAAGTTTCGCGCTCAATCCTACTGCCCTGAGGTTCAGCGTTCGGAGTGTATCACTAATCTCGTGATGAAGACTCCCGTATGGGACTACGCTGAATCCATGCTTGGAGAGGGCAATCTACTGCCCACTACCGGCGGACAGATAGCCCTGCGCTTTCCCACGATGGCGGACCCGCCTCCCGTTCCGGGTCCCCACCTAGACGGGATGTACACGCCCACAAACGGCGTGGAGAAGGGGAAAATCACGAACTTCACGCTACTGGCGGTAGTTCTACTCAGCGACGTAACCGAAACCTTCGCAGGGAACTTCACGGTCTGGCCCCGCACCCACAATCCATATCAGCAGTACTTCCGAGAGCATGGGCCCGAAGCCATCCTGGAGGGTATGCCTAAAATTGATATGCCCGAACCCGTTCAGATACAGGGCAAGGCGGGAGATGTCTGCCTGACCCACTATCAGATAGCGCATACCGCAATGTGCAACGCCTCCGACAACATCCGCTACGCGGCGATATTCCGCCTCTACCACAAAGACCACTCGTCGCAGATGGCGGAGGTTCTTACCGATATGTGGAAGGAGTGGGACGGCATGAGGGACTTCGCGCCGCGCTAGAGCGTTACCGCCTCGTCATACGCCTGTCGCACTCCCTGCGCCATGCGCTCCCAGGTGAACTGTTTCGCGTGTTCGCGCCCTTTGGCGCTGAGGTCGGCGCGGAGTTCTTTGTTCAGAAGAACCTGCGCCAACCCCTCCGACCACGCCTCTACGCTTCGCCCCTCGAAGCGCAGGGCGGCGGAGCCTGCGATTTCTGGCATAGGGGGCGCTTCCGAAACCACGACAGGAGCGCCCGAAGCCATCGCCTCGACAACAGGGAGTCCAAAGCCCTCAAAGAGCGCGGGGTGCGCGAACAGGTCGCACGCCCGCATGAGTAGCGGCACGTCGCTATCCTCCACATACCCTGTCAAGACAAGCCCCTCCTCTGCAGCCCCGCTTCGCTTCCACGCCTCCTGTAGCGCTTCGCTCTGCGCCCCCCACCCTATCTTACCAGTCAACACAAGTCTATGGGGTAGCGCGTACTTCACCTTGGCTCGCCCAAACGCCTCTGCAAGCAGAGGCAGGTTTTTGCGCGGTTGAAGAACGCCCACCGCCAACACAAACGGAGTCGTGATACCAAATTTCTCTGCGATAACTCGCTTTGCGTTACCGCGCAAAGTATCGGGAGATAGCGTCGCCTCTTCGGGCGACAAGAAAAACTCTTCCGAAACGCCAAGCGGAGTCGCTATCACCTTTTCGGGCGATAGTCCGTAAGTTTCGATCATCTGTCGGCGAGAGGTCTCTGAGACGGTCAAAACCCTATTGGCGCGACGCATGGAGGGCGGGTTGGTGAGGTTCATCAGGATGCGGTCTTTGCGCGTGAACCATTCGGGATGGAGACGGAACGAGATGTCGTGTATCGTGGTCACGAGGGGGTAGGGACAGAGGGCGCGAAGCGGGGCGGTGTACTGAACGTGAACCACATCGGGGCGTAAGAGGCGAAGCGCCATCGGGAACGTCCAGAAGAGCCAGAGCCTATCGCTCTTCGCGGGGAGATGATGCACAAACAGGTTGGGCGCGGAGGGCAGTTCGCCATCGGGAAGGGGGAGGCGTGTGTAGACGTGATACTCGCTAACTGTGTCCAGTTTTAGTAGGGCGCGAAGCAGGTTGCGCCAGTAGGTTCTATCGCCTGTAAAGCGTCCGGTAAGCGTGCGCCCATCTATCGCGATACGCAGTCCGCTAGGCAAAGAGAGCCTCCAGCGCGTTGTCGCGGGCGCTCTTATACTGTTCGTTATAGAGGTTCTGATAGACTCCGGGCTTCACGACTAGCTCCGCGTGAGTCCCTATATCCACAATGCGCCCCCCGTCCACCACGACGATTCTATCCGCGCTCATAATAGTGGAGAGGCGATGCGCTATAACAAAACTGGTGCGCCCTTTCAACAGACGCTCTAGCGCGGCTTGCACGTTCGCCTCGGTCTTACTGTCCAGCGCGGAGGTAGCGTCGTCGAGAATTAGGATGCGCGGGTCGGTGAGGGTGGCGCGGGCGATGCTCATGCGTTGCTTCTGCCCCACCGAGAGTTTGATGCCGTCCTCTCCGATTTTGGTGTCGTAAGCCTGCGGCAGGTTCAGAATAAACTCGTGCAGGTCGGCGTTCTTCGCGGCTTGCAGAACCTCCACGTCCGTCGCATCCTTGCGCCCGTACTTTATGTTTTCGCGCAACGTAACGGAGAAGAGTAGGCTCTCCTGACTCACAATGCCAATCTGCCGCCGAATCGATTCGAGGCGTATCTGCTTCAAATCCACCCCGTCAATCAGCACGGTTCCCTCCTGCACGTCGTAGAAGCGGGCTATCAGGTTTACAAGAGTGGTTTTGCCCGCGCCGGAGGGGCCCACTACCGCAATCATCTCGCCGGGGGCTACCTTGAGATTTATCTCCTCTAGCGTCGAGGTCTCGCTGTTATATCCGAACTTCACCCCGCGAAACTCAACAGACCCCTTCATGTCTCTTATCTGCACTGCGTTTGGCGCGTCTACGATTTCGGGGCGCGTGTCCAGCGTCTCGAAGACGCGCTCCACCGCCGCGCCCGCCCACTGTAGCGTCACGTTAAAGTCTACGAGTCGCACCGCAGGGTCGTAAAGCGAGGCTATCCAGCCGTTGAAAGCGAGAAGTTCGCCGATACGCAGTTGCCGCCCCAGAATCAGCGTTCCGCCATACCACAACACCAGCCCCGTGCCGACAGCGCGAATCACCTGCGCGATGGAGCCAAGCTTGCGGTTCAACTTCATCTGCTTCATGCCCAGGTCGAAGTTATCGCGGATAGTCTGCATTACGTGTTCAGTCTCGTACTCCTCTCGCGCAAACGCCTTAACCACCATGATACCCACAAGTTTCTCCCACAAAAGCCCCAACATCGCGTCCCAACGCTCTCGCAGTTGCTCCCCTATCGGGCGGATATGCTTGATAAACAACTTGTAGTTGAGGATATAGAAAGGTATCACGCAGACGGCGGCGAACGCCAGCCTCCACTGCATCCAAAAAAGGACGAAGAGTAGCACTAGCACCGTGAACAGGTCGGCGAGAAACGTGATAAACCCGCCGGATACCATGTACTGAATGGTATCAATGTCGCCTGTAAGCCGCGCCATGATTTTACCGGTCTGGCGGGTGTCGTAGTAGGAGAGCGAGAGGCGGTTGAGATGGCGGTAGGACTGGAAGCGCAGGTCGAAGACGACGCGCTGACCGAGCCAGCCGATAAGGTAGTTCAGCCCGAACGAGAGAACGCCGCGAAACACGTAGAGACCGATAACGCCCCAAAAAATGACGTTGAGTTGGCGCAGTTGGTGGCGCGGCAACACGTCGTCAATGGCGTACTGCACAATACGCGGCATAGCGACGGGCGTTACCGTAATGCACAGCAGAAGAAATACCGTCAGCGCGACGCGCACACGGTAAGGCTTGAGATAACCGAGTAGTCTTCCGAATTGACCCATGCTACAGGGGACTCCTGAATTGGTGAGATGAGGCGGCGCTTTCGAGTGATGTTACGAGGAGGGCGCATACTCGCCGCGTTTCTCGAACACCATCACGCCCTGTCCTTCGGTTTCCATAGTACCTGTTTTCAGAAAATTACTCAACCTCTCCGACGCGCCGATTTGTTCGGCAATTTTGTGGACATCTAAGCGGTTCAGAATATCCGCAGTGATAGGGCGTTTGCTATCTGTGAAAACAACGGAGTGCAAGAACTTGTGCGTAACCTCCGCGCTGAAAAGTTCGTGGAGCGTCTCCGCTTCTAACAGGTTATCACACCCTATAAAATAGCAGGTGTCGTCCATCAGAACGGGCTTTCCGCAATAAGGGGGAACAAGCGTAAAGCGCATCTGCTTGTAAAGACCAGATATAGCGACTTTGAAAGGGGCGAACGTATATGCTCCAATGCCAAACAGAGAGTAAAGAGAGTGTTTCTGGTAGATAGAACTCTTGCGGGCGGAGAAAAGAGCGCTATGTTGTTCAAGATAGTCCCATGTTTTAGGAGAGGTCTTCCGTAGCGCCTCCGTATCTTCCCCAACGCTCTTCTGAGTGACTAGAGCGTACCTGCTAGGCGTGATAACGCCTTTCGCAATATCGCTTGATTTCAGGAGAGGGTACAGGTTCTCCTCCTCTATGTCCACCTCTGCGCCAAAGCCGTTTACGAACTTTTCGCCTATAACGTCCAACTCCATAACCTTCGCCAAGTCGTGCTTGATGCCAGAGCGCCAACGGTAGTAGTTGACCCCTTGAAGGCGCTTTACCTGCTGATACTCGTCTATATTAGAAACCATCTCGCCATCAACGAAGCCGAAGCGCATAGCAGGATATTGGCTATTTAGTGTTTCATAGAACGGCGCTGTTGTTTCAGTTATGGCATTCAGGTTAAAGCGGGCGACAAAGAGGCAAGCGGACACTGACGCGCCAAACCATTCGAGAGCGTTAATGCCGTAGAGAGAGCCCTCAATAGGAACAGAATCTTTTTTCCAGCAGTATTCAAGTATTTTTCGCGCTACGGCGGTCTTGCAGAGCATAGCAATCGTAAAGGGGCGCTTTCCAGCGGATTCTATCAGTTTTAATAGCATCCATTCGGATATATCGAAGTTCGATTTGCCCGTCATTGCATCCAAACCGCTCAGGCGTTTCAGGTTTGTTTTCTCTGGCAGGTTCTCCGATCCCAAAATGCCCTGCACAGCGTTCGTTACCCAAGGAAGGTTGCCCAAAAGTAGAGGAGCGTCTTTATCGCTAAGAAAAGCCTTCCAGTCAAAGGTGAAAAAGTCCTGATGAAAAATTGGCGCGGTCACTTTGGGGTGACAATCCTGCAAGCGGCGGGTGGCGCAAACAACGTAATCAGAGTTGATGTCAAGCCCGAAATAGGCGGTATCCGCACCAAAGGCGCGTATACCCGCCTCCAGAAAACTCCCCTCTCCACAGGTAGGTTCAATTAGAACGCGAGGGCGATAGCCAGCGCTCTTGAGGAGGGCGCAAACCGCTTCGGCGAGGGGTAGAGGGGTTTGAAAATCGCCGAACTCTATTTTAGGGCGGCGTTTGTTCACTTGACTCGGATAACCCCTTCCACAGTTCCGGCTTTCTCTATGGCGCGGGAGTACTGTAATCTCCACTGCAAGGCGTTCGAGATAGTAAGATAACCTGTTTCGGGAGGGTTTAGCAGTATCTCTTCGGCGAGGGCTACGGCTTGAATGTCGTCCAAAGGCAACATTCTCTCCGTCAAGAAAGCGACAATATCGTCCTCATTGCCGCTATTTGCAAGGATACTCTGTAACCCCCTAGTCGTTTGAAAATCGGCGGTGCGCTCTTTTTCGACGAAGACGACATGATGAATCCAAAGATTGCCTGTCAATATTGAGGGTTCGTCCCTCTTTTCGTAGGCAAAAACAAGCAAAGAGTAGCCAAGCCCATACACCTTTTGTCGGGCGGATTTGAAAGGACAAGAGGATTGAGGTTGGCTGACGCTCGTCACTTTCATATCTACCTGTAGGGCGGGGAAATCTATTCCCTGCGCCGAATTTCCCGCGACAAACTCGTACCTATCCTGTAAATATCTCCGAAACTTGTGTTCGAGATACGTGCCGACCGCCTTGCCATCCGTCACGCCAAAAAGCGTTGGTTCGTGATGCTGGCTCTCTTGTACGGCAAACCTATGGGCTTCCTGCAATAAGGCTTCCCGCGTGAGTGTGGGTTGGGTTTCTATGGACAAAAGGTTACGTCCCGTCGTCCGGCGAAGCCTTGTCCTTGTTCAGAGCGAGGTAGAGAACGACTCCCATCAGCGCAAGCAGTATCATAAACACGACTTTGGGCCCCGAAGTCTGCCCGAACGCCGTCGTTCCGAACTCGTTGAGAAGGTAGTCTATGCGGTCAATAAGCAGAGCGAGACGCGCCATAATGGTCGCCCCGAATATCGCGCCGAAGGTAAACATCATCATCCAGCGCCCTAA
>CAIJLM010000517.1 GCA_903821495.1 uncultured Chthonomonas sp.
AGATAGCCTGCCTTCTACCCGCCGCCTGCCCTGAGTTCGCTATGGGCGATGAGGTGCGTATCCGACAAATACTCTCCAATCTTTTGAGCAACGCGATAAAGTTTACAGAGCGCGGCGAAGCGCTTCTTGAGGCGCGACTCCTTGAGGAGAGCGAAGAGGGCTTCCGCCTCCATATTGAGGTGAAAGACACAGGCATCGGAATTCCGCAAGAGCGACTAGACGCTATCTTTGAGAACTTTACGCAGGTGGATGGCGGCACAACGCGACGCTACGGCGGCACAGGGCTGGGGCTGACTATCAGTAGGCAACTGGTCTCGCTGATGGGCGGAACGATGGGCGTGGAGAGCGTTTTAGGAGAGGGTAGCGTGTTCTGGGTCGAGTTATCGCTGGGTAGGGCGAAGAGCGCGGAGAGCGGTTTCCGCAGAGTTCCGCGATGCCTTTCGGGGCTGCGTATTCTGGTGGTAGACGACAACGCCGTGAATCGTCGCGTCTTGGCGGAGCGATTGGCTTCGTGGGGGTGCGTGAGCGTCTGCGTAGAGAGCGGCGCGAAGGCTCTTGAGGCGCTACGACTAGACAGTTACGATTTGGTCTTGACGGATATGCAGATGCCGGAGATGGATGGCGCGATGTTGGCGCAAGCCATTCGCAACGATATTGGAGATAAATACCTCCCCGTTGTTCTGTTCACCTCGCTGAATCACGCTTTCGATACCCCGCCGTTCGGAGTGACGGCGATGTTGAGCAAACCCATTCGCCAAGAGCGTCTTCTGAATAAGATGGAGGAGGCTCTGGGAAGACCATTGCAAAAAGAGGTTGTTTCAAAAGAGAGAGCGCCCGCCCCGCTCGCCTTAGAAGGGATGAAGGTTCTACTGTGCGAAGATAACCCCGTGAATCAGAAGTTCGCGCTAAGAGTGCTGGAGAAGTGGGGTTGCAAGGCGCGACTGGCGCAAACAGGAACGGAAGCCATTTTCGCATGGTCAAGCGACGATTTTGATGTGGTTTTGATGGATGTGCAGATGCCGGAGATGGACGGCTATGAGGCGACGGGCGTTATTCGGTATCGGGAGGGCGAACTGGGTAGGTATACGCCCATTATCGCGATGACCGCAAACGCTATGGAGGGAGATAGAGAGCGTTGCTTGAACGTTGGAATGGACGACTATCTCGCCAAGCCCGTCAAGCCCGACGCGCTCTACCAGATGCTACAACGCTACCTTAAATCTACGAAGGCGGACACGAAAAAAACAGAGTTGACCAGCCCTAACGCGCCCGCTTTCAGCAGTTTTGACGGGGAGAGGCTTCTGGAGAACTGTGGGGGAGACCTTCCATTCGCTCACGAAGTCATGGAGAGTTTTCTGCGCGAGTTTCCTCATCAGGTGAGAGAGTTGGAGGAGGCGATAGCGGGAGGAAGCCCCGAATCTATCGCCCAAGCCGCGCACAAAATGAAGGGCGGTTGCCGCGCCATAGAAGCCGCGGGCTTGAGCGGAATGTGCGTAGAAATAGAGCGTCACGCTAAGTTCGGCGACACGGAGAGTTGCCGTATATGGCTCCCCTCGCTACGAGATGGGCTTAACCATATCCGCCAGGATGCGGAACAGTTTAAGGAGCAAGCCGCATGAATATCTTAGTGGTGGAAGACGAACCTCTCGCCGCTCGTCTTTTGGTCAAAACGTTAGCGCGAATGGGACACGCCTCCGAGTGCGCCGAAAATGGAGCGCTGGCATGGAAGATGTTTCAGGAAAGCCCTTTCGATGTCGTCATTTCAGATTGGGAGATGCCCGAAATGGACGGCTTACAACTCTGTCGCCATATTCGCGACTACTCCGATACATCCTACACCTACTTCATCCTTTTAACAGCGAAAAGCGCGATAGAAGACAAGGTATTGGGGCTACAGGCGGGCGCGGACGACTTTCTGGTCAAGCCGCTCGATAATGGCGAACTGATGGCGCGTCTTGAGGTGGGGGCGCGTATTATTACCATCCATAAGCAGTTAGCGAACATCGTTTCGTCGCTTCACGCCGCCCGGCAACGCTTCTCCGAACTGTTTATGGGGCTACCTATCGCAGGGGTTACTATTGACGAAAATGGACGTATTCAAGAGTGGAATCGCGCCTTTGAATCGCTCATCAATCTGCAAGGCGAGATGATATACGAAGAGAGCTTTTTGGAAAAAATAGCGCCCCGCGAAATGCGCTTTGAGATAGAACGCGAGATAAGCGAACTGCTGGCGGGAAAGAGCGTTAGCGATTATGAGTGGCGGTTCATAGGAGAAGAGAGCGCTGAACGGTACCTCTTGTGGAATGCGATACCTCTCGCTAGCTTCAATGGAACGATTACGGGCGCGATACACACGCTCATAGACATCACCCAAATGAAGAACGCCGAGCGCAAGGCGCTACAGTATAGCGAAGAGTTGGAGCGCAAACAGATAGAGTTGAGGCGCATGAACGAACTGCTTCACCAGCAGGCGTTGACAGACGGACTCACCGGACTGTACAATCACCGCGCCTTCCAAGAGAAACTCCATAAAGAGTATCTACGGGCGCAGAGGCACTTTTTACCGCTTGCGGTCATCATGGCGGATGTAGACTACTTCAAAAACTACAACGACTCGTTTGGACACCCCGCAGGAGACGAAGCGCTGAAAACAGTCGCCTCTATCCTTCGCGAGACGGCGCGGGAGACAGACTGCGTCGCCCGCTATGGTGGCGAAGAGTTTGTAATGGCGCTGGCGAATACCGATTTGGAGGGGGCGTTTCATGTCGCAGAGCGTATTCGGAAGGCGGTAGAGGCTTTCCCCTGGCAGTTGCGCCCCATTACGCTGAGTTTAGGAGTCTCCGCTATACGCCCCGATAACCAGTCTGCAACGGAGCTACTAGGCGAAGCCGACTTTGCGCTCTATCGCTCGAAGCAGGAGGGTAGAAATCGTGTTACGCGCCACCACCCCCCTAGCGATTCGGAACTCACGTCGGCGGCGTAAAGACCAATACGTTTACTACAACGCGGCGAACCTCCGCCTCAAGAGAGTAGGTAGTAGAGGGTTGCGGCTCTTCACATAACCTCACCTAGCCCTCATCCTGTCCTACGGACATCCTTCTCCCGATTCGGGAGAAGGACCTACCTAGAAGGTGGTCAGGTTCCTGCGATAGGCTTGTTAAGATAAGGAGAGGAGTTCTTGTGGTTTGAGGTTAGAAGCCTGTTGCGTTCTCCGCATTGCTTTGCATTGTGCATTGTCTTTTGCGCCTTTTCGCGTTTTTCGCGGTAGAATCGCATTTCGCATTGCGTTTTTCGCGGTTAATTCCCAAAAGAGTGAACTCTTACGCAAATGCCTCCCCCCGTAGGAACCAACGAGTCGGACGTGCTATAATAGGCGCAGGGCGCAAGTATTAGTACGGAGGCTCGTTTAGAAACGTTATGATTGCGATTTTATTGGCGGCGTTGGCTCTCTGCATAGCCTCCGGTTTCGGACGGTTCCTGCTCTCCTTCCTCAAAGGCTGGGAGCCGAACCCCGCCGAACGCTTCGCCTATGCGGGGGCGTTGGGCTTAGGGGGTGCGGGATACGGAGTCTACCTTCTGGGGCTACTCGGTCTGCTAGGCAAGCCGCAGATAGCTATCTGGTGGCTACTGCTCGGCGCGATAGGCTTCAAGGGGCTACTCGCGAACCTGAAAGACCTTGTGTCGGGCGTGAAGAGCCTGTTCACAGAGGGGGCGGTCAGCGAGAGAGCGATACGATTCGCGATACTGCTCGTTCTGACGCTACTTGGCGGCGTTACGATACTCGCCGCGTTTCTTGCCCCGACGGGGATGCAGTGGGATGCAGTGGCTTACCACCTCGCCGACCCCAAAGTCTTCCTACAACAGGGCAAAATAGTCTCCCTACCCACGGAACACCACAGCAATTTCCCCTTCACCATGGAGGCGCTCTTCCTCACGGGGCTACTCTACGCCGATTTTCCGCTTGCGAACCTCTTTCACTTCCTGACCGAAATTCTCACGTTCGCTGCGATACTCGGCTTTGCGCGTCGCTACTTTACGCCTCTCGCAGGGTGGCTTGGCGTTCTGCTCTTCGCCACGACTCCGGTAGTCTTCTGGGAGGCGGGAGTCTCCTACATAGACATCGGGTTGGGGCTATACGTCGCGCTGGGGGCGTTCGCGGTAGTCTCCGCGATACTGGAAACCGACACGAAAAAACGGCAGGCGTGGATACTGCTTGCGGGGGCGATGATGGGGTTCGCGCTCGGCGTGAAGTATCTCGCGCTTCTGCCGTTTCTCTGTATTGGCGGGCTACTACTTCTCAAGAAGGTTCCCCT
>CAIJLM010000518.1 GCA_903821495.1 uncultured Chthonomonas sp.
ATAGGGCGAATCCTGATGATACGAACTCTATCTCTCCTAATGCTCTTCGTCGTATTTGTCATGCGGCAGGGACTCTGTACGCCCTCGCACAAGCCCCCGCCAGTGCAAAAACCTCTGGACGAAGCGCTCTACAAATTCATTGATAACTGGAATACCTTTGACTACGACATCTTAGAGGTCAAAAACCTGATTGATAAGGGAGCCGATGTGAACTCAACCTCAACGAGCGGCGATTCGCCGTTGATGTTAGCGGCGAGTCGCGGGTTCGCTAATATCGTGAAGCTACTGTTGGAGCGGGGAGCCAACATACACTATCGCTCGCAGTATGGCGACACCGCCCTCTTCAGCGCCCTATACTCTGGTAAACCAGAAACGGTCAAAGTTCTGCTGGAACACGGAGCCGACGTTAATGAACGAAATTTCTATCGCGGTGATTCCATTCTTATGCAGACGATACTATACTACAGCGACTCGCCTAGAGGAGAAGGTCAGGCGATTTTGGGGATGCTTCTGGATAGAGGAGCGGATGTCAATATTCGGAATAGGCAGGGAAGATCGGCTCTTTTTTACGCTTGTCGGGGCGCCAATGTTGCGGTGCAAGATATGTTGCTCGCCCATGGAGCGAATGTCCATATTACCGACAGAGCGGGCGTAACCGCGCTGATGGTAGCCGCCGAATACGGCGATGAAAGAGTGGCGCGGATTCTGCTGGACAAGGGATTGGACGCTAATGCACGGGATAGGCACGGAAGAACGGCTCTGATGCACGTTGGAGGTTCTCCGGCGCAAATCGCGACCATCCTTCGCATTCTGATGGAACACGGCGCAGGCATCCGTGCAAGAGACCGACAAGGAAGAACTCTCCTCCTGTCTGCGGCAAGCCCCGGAGGCGAGCGCCTTGATGGTGTCAACCTGAGCCAGTTTGATAAACTACTGAAGGCGATTGACGCACTAATAGGCGCAGGAGTTGATGTAAACGAGCGAGACAAAAATGGAAATACGCCTCTGATTGTGGTAGCTATGCGAACTCAATTTTATGGCGATTTACACGGAACCTTCGATGTAAAGCCCATTCTGGCAGCCCTGCTGAAACGAGGCGCAAACCCTAATGCACGAAACGCGCAGGGGCGTTCGGCTTTAACATGGCTTGCGTGGGATAAGGAGTTGGCGAGGCTTCTGGTCGAGAACGGGGCGAAGCCGGATTTGCGGGAAGCGATTATACTACGAGATACCAGCGCCGCCCTTGCATTGCTAGCGCGTGAAAAGCGTTTCAACAGGCGTAGCCCAGACCTAGCGATACTGCTTGGCGTGGCTGTGGTGACAGATTCCCCTGAAGTTGTTCACGCGCTTCTCCTACGCGGCGCCAACCCGAACATTGGAGACGAGCATGGTTTCATGCCTCTGCATTTTGCGACAGGCAAGTTGGAAATCACAAAAGACCTGCTCGCGCACGGAGCGAACGTCAACGCGCTCTCGCTATCCTACGAAGCAAGAGGTTTAGATTACCCTGAAACAGAGCCGCAAAAAACGCCAATTGAGTGCGCCATTCAAGCAAATGCTCTTCCTAACGTGAAGCTACTGCTGGAGCATGGCGCTACCCTGAACAGGAAAAGGCTCAAGCCGATATTGGCGCAAGCGGAACAGGACGGCTTCACGAGGGTAGTTGAGTTCGTGACGGCGCAACTGAAAAAACAAAAGGAATAAGCAAGCCCATGTCAGAATCTAGTTCCTACAGAGAGTCCTATCAGCGCGACGGATACCTTATCGTTCCCGACCTCTTCACTCGCGAGGCGGCGGCGGAGATAAAGGCGGAGATGGTTCGGCTACTGGATGACGTGCGCGAAGAGGCTATCGCCGAAGGGCGAGACCCCGAACGCGCCGTGCATGGCGGAGTCTACGTGGGGCTATCTATACGCAACGAGGTGGCGCGGCGAGTGGCGGAAAATCCCAGAGTCATCGCGATATTGGCGGAGATATTCGCCCCTAATATCGAGTTCTTGAGCGATAAAATCGTCTTCAAGGGGCGCGGAACAGACTACGGCTCCCCCTGGCATCAGGACTGGCGCTACTGGTATGGTAGCAATAAAATCTCGCTCTGGCTTGCGCTCGACGACGCGACTCCCGCCAACGGCTGTATGAAACTCCTGCCCGGCTCCCATACCGCGCCCGTCGAACACACAGGCGAAGCCGCGCCCGGCGAGACGTTCGGGATACGCCTCAAGCCCGGCGAGGTGGACGAATCGAAGGCGGTAGTTGCGGAGGTTTCTGCGGGGGGCGGGGTATTCTTCCTAGATTTAACGCTCCACGCCAGTTATCCCAACTCTACTGGTGAAGACCGCTGGGCATGGATTGGAACCTATCGCGACGCGAAGGCGGGCGTTGAGGATTACGACTGGGCGAAAGCGCGTAAAATCGTGCATGGCGAAGGGCTGTAGTTCATGGAGACGCAAAGCGGTAGCGATAGGCTCAAGCGCATACTCGGCATGGTGATTGCGATAGCGGTCACGGCGTTTCTGTTCTCGCGCTCCGGTATGGCGCGGGAGGTTCATGCCGCGTTTGGAACGAAGCGGTCTCGCACTGTTCTGCGCGTTTGGGACTGGTGGTCGCCCTCCACCGACGAGAAGTTTGGCAAGTACTTCGCCGCAACCAAGCAGGAGTTTGAGGCGCTTCACCCCGATGTGGAGATACTCTACCAGTACGTGCCGTTCAGCCAGTACGAGCAGAAGATGGCGGTAGCCCTCGTCGGGAACACTCCTCCCGATGTCTTTCAGTCGTCGGTGGCGTGGGCGGAGGGGTTCTACGACAGGGGTATGCTCATGCCTCTCAATGGATTCCTCGATTCGCCTAAGTCCAGAGCGCTCCCCCCGGAACTCAAACTCACCCGTGAACGCTATCTCGAATCGGCATGGCGGCACAATACGAAAGCCGACGGAACGGTTTTTGGCATCCCGCAGATTCTCGATGCGAGTTGTCTTGCGTGGAACCTCGACCTCCTCAAGGAAGCCGCGCAGACCGACGACGAGATTCGCGGGATGTTCGCAGTGAACGCGGACGGCTCGCCCAACTACGCTCACCTCAAAGCGGACTGCGTTAAGGATTGGGAGATGTTTCGGCGGGTGACAAAGAGACTAACGAAAACCGACGCGCAGGGCGCTGTGGTGCAGGCGGGTTTCGCTATCCACGCGCACGGCGCCGGCGCAAGCGTCTTTATGCCCTGGTGGGCGGCGAATGGAACAAACTTTCAGGATGCCGAAGGCAAGAAAGCCCTCTTCGATAGCCCCGAAGGGGTGGAAGGAACGCGCTTTATACTCGACCTCTACTGGAAAGACAGGGTGAGTTTCCCCTTCCGCCGTCAAATGGACGTAGACGAGGTGTTCAATCAGGGAAAGTCGGGGTGCGTCGTTTCCGGAACGTGGGCGGGCAAATACACCCGCCGCAATACAGACGGCAAAATGCGCTTCGACATGACCTCGTTCCCCCCAGGTCCTCACGGAAACGGGCAGGCTACGGTTGCTTGGGGGAATATGCTCGTTATTCCGAAACGCGCTCGGCAAGCGGAACTCGCGTGGGAGTACATTCAGTTCGTCTGCTCGAAGCCGGGTAGCCTACGCCTGTTGAAATACCTGGGGCAGAACTCGCCGCGACTAGACTTCTATGAAACGCCAGAGTGGGGCGAGATGTGCAAAAAATACCCTGACCTCATCAATATCCCCGCCATCTGCGCCAGCGGCAAGAAACTGCGCCACACGCAGAGCGCGGCGGTGGACTACGCTTCGCAGTCCACCTTCGAGACCCTCCTACTCCACTACCCCGAAATTGAGCGCGGCGCAGGCGCGTTCCCCTCGGTTCAGAAAGCGTCGGAGGAGGCGGCGGGCGGCGTGAATCGCGTCTACGAACGCTACAACAAACAGGTGGCGCAGTGGCGAAGATTGGAGGCGGGGCAGTGAAAAAACGCTCTCGCGTAGACTGGGGCGCGTACCTCTACATCGCGCCGGCATTCCTGCTCACCATCGTCTTTAGCCTGTTCAGCATGGGGGTCAGTTTCTGGACGAGCCTGCACAACTGGGACCCGTTTAAGGGTGGCGGCGATTTCGTGGGGTTGGACAACTATAGGCGCGTACTGATGGGGACGGATAGCGTCTTCTGGACAGCGCTTCGCAACACTACGCTCTATGTCGTCATGGTTCTGACGGGGATGATGCTCACCGCGTTGCCGCTTGCGCTTCTGTGCAAAAAAGCGAAGTATCTGCAAGGGCTGTTTCGCACGCTCTACTTCTTGCCAAGCATAACGCCGGGCGTGGTGGTCTCGCTCATCTTCTACCAACTTTTCGGGTTGTGGGGCGGACTGCTAGATAAGAGCGGAACGGCTCTCTTCGCTATCGCTATGATGGGAGTGTGGGGCGGCGTTGGTTACAATATGCTTCTCTTTCTGGCAGGGCTGAACGAGATACCCATTGACTTCTACGAGGCGGCGCGAATGGACGGCGCAAACGCGCTGACCGAATTTCGGCACATCACGATTCCGTTTCTGAGGAACACGCTCGTCTTCGTACTTGTGATGACGATTATCGGCGCGTATCAGGTTTTTACGTCGGTATACGTAATGACGGGCGGGGGCCCCGAAAAGAGTACGCAGGTTCTCGCCTTCGACATCTTCATAAACGCCTTCAGCGTATCGGGGCAGATGGGCTATGCAAGCGCGGCGGCGTGGCTCCTATTTCTGGTGATTAGCGTGTTTGTGTTTATTCAGATGCGCTTGATGCGTAGCCGGCGCATTTACGACGAGTAGGCGGAAAACATGAGTTTTATTAAAAAAGGTAAACTAGGCGTGGCGCTGGCTCTCGTAGTCATGTGTATTGGGGCGTGGGTGATGGCGTTTCCGTACCTGTTCGCGATTGGGAGCTCCGTAAAGTCGCGCTCCGAGTTCGCGAAGGACAGGTATTCGCTGATTCCGCCCCGCTATCAGCCCGCCAAACTGTGGAGCGTCTACATAAATCATAAGCCCGACCCCAAACACGCCGAACAGTTGAAAACGTGGTATCCCGCGCGCAACTACGTGGAGGCGGTGGTCTACGGCGGGATAGATAGGTTCCTCTGCAACAGTTTCCTCTACGCCATCATCATCACCTCCGCGAGTCTCTTCTTCAACACGCTGGCGGCTTATGCGTTTGCACGAATGAAGTTTCCGGGACGCGACGCGCTCTTCAACGTCCTTCTCGCCACAATGATGATTCCGAGCGTGGTGACCCTGATTCCGCAGTTCCTTGTGATACAGAAAATGGGGCTAGTCGACCACTGGCTTGGGGTGGTTCTACCGGGCTTTGCGGGGGCGTTCGGCATCTTCCTGCTGAGGCAGTTCTTCCTGAATATCCCTATGGAACTGGAGAACGCGGCGCGGCTAGACGGCTGTTCCCGCTGGGGTATCCTGTGGTTAATCATAGTCCCGCTCTCAAAGCCCGCGCTTATTACGCTAGGACTGTTCACCTTTATGGGGGCTTGGAACTCGTTCGAGTGGCCCCTCGTGGTGTTGAGCAACGAAAACTACTACCCGCTAACGGTGGGGCTTGCGCTTTTTCGAGACCAGAACGGGCAGGACTGGCCCCGCGTAATGGCGGCGGGAGTCATGGGGAGCGCCCCGCTGATTGTCCTCTTCTACCTCGCGCAGAAGTTTCTTGTGGGGGGTATTAGCCTGAGCGGTATGAAGGCGTAATCAACCTGTTTTTGCAGACGAATTTAGCCCTTACGAGCGTGAAGTAGAGTTCACTCTTTTGGGAATGAAACGCGAAACATGCACACAAGCCCCACACTTGGACCCCTGCCACAGGCTTCTAATCTCCTACTGCCATCCGTGCATTCACCCCTTCTCCCAGGACTAGGAGAAGGGGCAGGGGTTGAGGGCTAGGAGAGGTTGTGCGGG
>CAIJLM010000519.1 GCA_903821495.1 uncultured Chthonomonas sp.
AGTTCAGGGTCTTCCACGTCTCCCGAAAAGGCGACCAGCGTAGCGAGGTTCTTGTAGCCGCTGGCGGCGATGTACTTATCCATCGCGAGTTTGTAGCGCACCGCCTCCACTCTGGAACCTGTGACGACCATCGCTTTGGCTTTGCCGTCGAGCCGATGGGCGATAACCTTGCGGAAATGCTCGATAATCACTTCGACTTTCTGCGAGATGTTGTGCGGGTGTAGCCTGACCCACCGCGCCAACGCCTTTGCGCCCTCCGATTTGTCCACTATCTTCTCGTCCCAATCCTTGCCTCCGTGCGCGAGTTTGTAGGCGACGCGGTAGGGCGTGAAGTTCTGCAACACGTCCAGAATAAAGCCCTCGTCTATCGCCTGCCGCATAGTGTAGAGGTGGAACGGTTCGGGCAGGTTGCTCTCGCTGAGAGGCAGGGCGGGGTTCGCAGGGCGACCAAACACCTCAAGGGTCTTGGGCTTGGGCGTGGCGGTGAAGGCGAGAAAACTGGCGTTCGGAGGGAGTTTACGGGCGGCGACCTCCTCCGCAAGCAACTCTTCCAAAGTGACGGAATCCTCGTCGTCCGTTCCTGCGGAGCCTATCACGCCGTGCAGTTTTTGGGCGCTCGCCCCGCTCTGCGAGGAGTGCGCCTCGTCTATGATGATGGCGAACTTCTTGCTGGCAAGCCCGGAACCCTGCCGTATCTCCTCTAGCACGAAGGGAAAGGTCTGTATCGTGACGACAATAATCATCGCGCCGCGCTTCAAGGCGTTCGCAAGGACTTTCGACTTGCTTCCCATCTTAGAGTCTATCGTCGCGACTACGCCGGGCGTGGACTGAAACTGCCCGATAGTCTCCTTGAGTTGTTCGTCCAGCACGGTTCTATCCGTGATAACGATGACGCTATCGAATACCTTCCTGTCCTGCGCGTCGTGGAGGGTGGAGAGTTGGTGGGCGCACCACGCTATCGTATTCGACTTGCCGCTTCCCGCCGAGTGCTGGAAGAGGTAGGTATGCCCCGCGCCCTCTGCACGCGCCGCCTCCACCATCTTGTTGACGGCGGACAACTGGTGGTAGCGCGGGAAAAGGATTCGCTCCGTCGTTATCTTCTTGCCTGTGGCGTTGGTCTCGGTCTTCTTCTCGACCTGTATAAACGAGCCGAGTATCTTTAGCCAGTTGTCGCGCTGTAGAACCTCCTCCCAAAAGTAGGCGGTGGCGTAGCCTTCGGGGTTGGGCGCGTTGCCCTTGCCGCCCCTGTTGCCGCGATTGAAGGGGAGGAAGTAGGTGGAGTCTCCGGCGAGTTTCGTGGTCATCCAGACCTCTTCGGTGGAGACGGCGAAATGCACGAGCGCCCCGCGCTTGAAGGCGAGCAGTGGCTCTTCTTTGTGGCTTGCGGGGTCTTTCGGGGGGCGGTCTTTGCGGTACTGCTCTTTCGCGTCCTCCACCGCCTGCGTGAAGTCCGTCTTGAGTTCGAGGGTGGCGACGGGTATCCCGTTTACGAAGAGAACGAGGTCTATACTCTTCCCGTTGCTTACGGAGTAGTGAACCTGCCGCATGACGCGCAGACGCATCGCGCCGTACTTCGCGGCGATGTTGGGATTGAAGCCGGAGGCGGGCTTGTACTGCTTCATCTCGAAGCCTGTGGCTCCCGCGCCCGTCACCTTGAAGCCGTTGCGAAGCAGGTTCAGGGTTCCTTCTGCGGCGAGGACTTTCGCGATTCTGGCGATAACCTCGCCCTCCGCGTCGCTAACGCCGTAGAAGGCTTCCACGCGCCCGTAAGCGTCGGGTTGGGTCTCCTTGAGCCATGCTATCGCGTCTTCGGGAAAGAGCGCGAGTTCGCGATGGTAGCCGCTATCGTTCTCGGAGTAGAGCCAGCCGTGCGCGGAGAGGTAGGCGCAGATGTCGTTTTCAAACTCGATTTCGTTGGCGATTCCCATCACACGACCTTTCTCACGTCTATTTTGCCAGTGACGGCGGCGGAGATGAGGGCGGAGCGGCGCTCCTTCATAAGTTCTATGGACTGCTTCGCCTTCTCGATGAGTGTGTCAATTTTGGCGGTTTCTTGGTCTAGGAAGGCGGCGATGGCTTGCTGTTCTGGAAAGGAGGGGCACGGTACAACAAAGGAAGATAGAGCGTCCGCTGATAATTCGAGGAAGGTTGTACCTTTGCCTAAAGTGTTCAATGCTTGCGTTGTGATACTAAAAACATAGTAGCAGAACCGAGTGCAAGCCGTTTTATTTGTAGGCACAAGCGCCTTACAGCCTTGATTAAAGCAGAGTTCGCTTTGCGCGATTGCTATAGAACCTATTGGCGCTCTAGTCGAAACAATCAGGCTATCAGAAGGGACTAACGAGGCTGAACACGATTGCAGACCTGCGAAGGTAATTTTGCGCTGAGATTCGCCAATGTATGAGGCAGACAATTTACCAATGTCGGCAGGTGTTACCCACTGTATGTCACCATCCCAAAAATCGGGTTCCTCTGACTTAGGCGTAGAGCCTCCGACAACACTATATTGTCGCTTAATCGCCTTTACCTCCCAATGGCTCGGCACATCCCCCAACCACTCCACCCCGCTCCCCTTCATAGCCGCGCTCGGATTCAGCCCTTTCGTCACCGCATGACTGATGACGGCTTGCCGCTTCTCCGTAAGCAGGGCGATAAGGCGTTCCTGCTTTGCGATGAGCGTGTCTATTTTGACGGTTTCTTGGTCGAGGAAGGCGGCGATGGCTTGCTGTTCTGGAAGGGGCGGAATTGGTAATTTGATTTGGTGCAAGAAGTCTTCAGGATAAAGGCGTAAACGTGAATCTATGATGCCCGATGAAAAACGCCTAAATTCAGCGCATATAGTTGGGGTTCGCAGGAGGTTATGAAAGTAACTTGGCTCTTGAACGCCAATGAATCTAAAAACGGCATAAGCAGGACTCACAATACCTTCATAGTTGGTAACACCATGACTTCCTTTCCATGCGAGCATATAATTCATTACAAAATCGCCAACCCGACAAATCCTATATCCTTCTAAGGACTCCGCTCTGGAGTCGAACTCATCTTCCCGTTTTACTTCGGTTCTCGGTTTGACTCCATAGTACTCGGATACAGACAACAACGCTTCTTGCCCATTTAATGAGAAGTCATTTCGTTCAACAAGTAGCGCCCACGCCCTCCATATCTCCCAATGGCTCGGCACGTTCCCCAACCACTCCACGCCCGAATCCTTGTACTCAGGATAACTCGGAAAGACGCTCTCAGGCTTCATGCGTCACCTCCTGCAACAGCGCGAGAATTTCGCTCGTGACCGCCTTGAGGTCGCTATCTATCGCTTCAAGGGAGCGCGGGGGCGTGAACCGGTAGAAGTGGCGCGTAAAGGGGATTTCGTAGCCTACTCTGGTCTTGTCATGGTCTATCCATGCGTCCGGCGCGTGGGGAAGGACTTCCCTCTTGAAGTACGCCTCGATGTTTTCTTTGAGAGGCACGTTCTCGGTGTCGCGCAGGTCGGCGCACGGCTCCGGTCTACCTTTGCTATCCGTGCAGATTTCCGCCGCCTCGTTCTGTTCGCCGAGCGTGGAGACGAGGGCTTTCAGTTGCGGGGCGCTCAGGGATACGCCGCAGGTCTTGAGGGTCGCGGTAGCCGCCTTAACGAACTCATCCCTTGAGAGCCACGTTTTTTCGGAGCCGAGACCCCGTAGCCCCGCCAGAATCGCGTCGAACTCCGGCAGTTTTGCGAGCGCCTTACTCTCTTTTAGAAGTTCCAGCCGCGCTTCCGTCAGGGTGAAGGAGAGCCTGAGCGGACGCTCCACCGTGATAGTGGAGTACCCGAAGTCGCGCCCGTCGAATATCTTGCACTGTTCCGTCTCCTCAAAATTCCCGTAGAGTTTCGTGATGCGCTCAATGTCCTCCTCGCCCAACTCCTTGCGCTTGCTCCCCAAACTCTTCCGCATCTTCTGGAAGAAGTCCGTCGCGTTTATCAGTTGGATTTTGCCCCTGCGCTCCTGAGATTTATGGTTGCACAACACCCAAATATAGGTCGAGATTCCCGTGTTG
>CAIJLM010000520.1 GCA_903821495.1 uncultured Chthonomonas sp.
ACAGGGTAAAGCGATGGTCTTGTGTTTGGCAATTCTATTAGGCGGACTAATAGGATTGGAGCGGCAACTGCGGGGCAATGCGGCGGGGCTACGAACGCACATTATGGTCTCGGTAGGCTCTACCGTGATAACACTGGCTTCTGTGGAGATTGGCATGGGGGTGCGTGGCGGCATGAGGGGCGACCCCGGACATATCGCCGCGCAGATTGTCTCCGGCGTGGGGTTTCTGGGCGCGGGCGCGATAATGCGAGATGGCGTGACCGTGCGAGGACTAACAACGGCGGCGAGCATCTGGGCGACGGCGGGTATCGGGATTGCGCTGGGGGCGAGTCCGCGCTTAGGAGAGTTGGGCGTAATTGCAACCGTGATTGTGCTACTGACGCTCTCCGCGCTAGGGTATGTGGAGAGGCGGTGGCAGATTCGCTCGCCCTATAGTAATTTAGAGATTGAAATAGTGGAGGCGAATCAAGGGATAGCGCGTCTGTTGGATTTGTTGAGCGGGCTTGGCTTTGTGGTCAATGGCATCAGCGCGGATACAGGAAGTCTTGACACAAAAAAGGGCGAGATGAAACTGACGAAACATATTCATATGCGCGTTCAACTTCCTGCCAAGTTTGACCGTAGTTCCTTTAATCGGCGAATGATGGAAGAGGAGGGGGTCATCGCCTTCCATCTGGATTAGCTCAGCGCCCCCCGCTTCTAAATAGTCACAGCGCTTTTGGACGGAGGCTGAGAGCCTCCGTCCAAAAAAATCGCCTAATTCCCCGCAGGCGGCGGCGCGGGCGCATCTGTTCGCACTACTTTGGCAACATATCGCACCATCCACGTTCGCTCTTTGTAGGTGACTGTCGCCTCAATGGGGTAGTTCCCCGCCGCGGTGGTAGAGGGCAGTTTGAAGCGGAAATGGAAGAGTCCCCGCTTGTCCTCGCCGTCAACCTCCACGCTACGCCGCTTTTTGTCAATCGTCCAACCAGAGGGCATGGAGGTTATCTCCGCGTCGGCTTTCATGTGTCTTGGAATCGCGCTCGTGATGTCTATAACCGCGTCGTACCTCGTGGTTCCGATAATTGCAACGGGGTCTGGGTCGCCAAAGATACGCACCTGTAGCGGCTCCACAACGGTAAACGTGCGAGTCGAGTAGACCTGTTTGCCGTTCTCTAGGTCAACCGTAACGGCGATGGTGTAGGTTCCCGGCGAGAGTTTATCGGGGAGGCGGGTCTTGTATTTCAGGTCACGCGCTTTCGTGGGGGGTAGCGACGGCACGGCTACCTCGCGCACGGAGTTTAGCACGTTTACCGAGTTCCCCACCCCTTCCCACTTCACGCTCTTTATGGGCACGGGCTGGTCGGTCTGATTTAGGAGGCGCAGAGTCGCCGCAATCTCTTGCCCCGCCACGCACTTATCGTCGGTGAGAGTAAGGGTTGGGTTAATTCCGGGCGCAGAGACGATATGCGTGGAGGCGAGAGTCGCTTCCAGAAGCAGGTGCGGCTCGTAGGGCGGAGTAGGGGTGAAGGGAAGCGCGGAGAGCGAAAACAGTTCGCCTCGAAGCCCCATTGTAACGCCATCGCGAAGCGCCATACCGCCCATGTCTTTCGGTATCGCTAGTTCGATATACTGGAGAGAGCCTACCATCTTCGTAGCGACGAGGATTTTCTTGGGGTCGTAGGCGGCATCGTTCCAGACGGGAGTGTCTTTGTTGGCCGTCGCATCAAGGAGGCGCACTGTGACTTTTGGAACAGCGGAGTTCAGCGACTGCTCAACTACGACTTCAAGGTTATCCGCGCCTTTTAGCCAGCCGTCTCCGTTTACGTCGATGTCAAAAACGACGTTCGCCTGCCCCTGCGAGCGCGTTCCCAGATAGAGGTAGTCATCGTCCCAGTTACAGTATATTGCGCCCCTTATGGCTCCTGCCGTGATGTTGTAGAACGTATCCCACTTTCCATCCGCGGGAACGCCATCAATAGAAATCGTTTTTTTGAGGCGCTGACCATCCGCCATGTATTTCGGGCGTTCGCGAAAATTTATGGCGACAGGAGCCTGAACTGGCGCAGGGCGCGGGGTGATGTTCGCAGGCAGTTTTATCTCTGCGGGCTTAATCTCTTGGTCTCTGGGCGGGTCTTTCTCCTGCGCCTTTGCAGAGCTGACTGCGCCAATCATTATACCGCCTAGGGCGATGAGAGAGAGGGCTAAGGCTCGTAAACGGCGCGGGGGGCTAACTTGCGATTGAGATGAGAGGGGTAATGGGCGATGCTTTCGTGAAAACACAGGGGGTCTCTCCCTTCCAGTTGGATGATAGTCTACTCTGACATATTGCCTCGCCTTGTGTCAAGAGAACTCTCATTTTTTTAGCGTAAAGGCGCTAAACCAAAAGGGTTTACGCCTCCTCTAGCGTGCGCTGTTGGAGTTGCGCGATGTAGCGCACGATAGCCTCTTGTTCGTGGAGGGCGGGAGAGAGAAAGGCGCAACCGAGACGCATAGCCAATCCTCCGCGCACTACGATGGTTTCGGCGGCGCAGACACGCGCTAGAAGGCTGTTGGGAAGGTTGGGAAGGTCGATACGAAGACGGAGGGTCGCGCCGGGCGGAAACTTACGTTGCGTCTCGGCAAGTTGATGAGGGGAGGTGGCTTCGCCGACTCGAATAGAGAAGCCGCCTTCCGAGAGGTTGTCAATGAGACCCGCTCTCTGCGTGTTCGCGCCGCCCTGAAGCAGTTCAATGGAGGTAGGAAGGGCTAAAGCAGTTCGTTTATGACTTCTGCGCTGTATCTTCACCAGCCAGCGCGGGCGCATAACGGTAACATGAAACTCTTGCAGGTTGGAGGGCAGGCGCACTCTATCCAAAACACGAGTCTCAAAGCGATAGACGGCATCCCCGCCTTTGACTTCGATGATAACAGAGCCTCCCACGGGGAAAGTATCCCAGTAGGTCTTACCGGGTTTGGGGTCGGTCTGTAGCGTGAGAGTTGTACGCTCCATCTCCTTGATATAGGCGGGCATGGAAGCGGCGAGAGCCTCCTCGCGGCTATCGCGAACAGGTAGGAGGAGCGCGTCTTGTTGTAGGCGTAGCGGAGCGCTCATAACCACATCGTCGCCTCCGAGCCGCGCCGCATAGGTGGCTATGGCTTGCGCTTTGTACTGCTGATAGGCGCTATAGGTAATGCACGAGGCTCCGCCACAGATAAGCCCCCACACCAGCGTATCATTTGAGACCTCAAGGTTCAAAAAGGCTACTCTCTCGCCCTCGCTTAGTTCTTACTTTCGAGGGGCGTATTCGTTGGAACGACCGTCTTTGGCGCGTTGAGGCGTAGCCCTGCGGCGGTCAACTCTCGATTGGCGTTCACCAGTGTTGTGCGAAGCGTTGTTTCCGTCATGGAGTCGTTGTCTTGAAGGTAGGCTCGAAATAGGCTAACCGCCTGTGAGAGAAACGCCGTCGCCTGCTGATACTTCGCCTGTGTCGGGTCGTGCCCTACCGCAGGAGGTAGCCTGTCTAAGTAATCTTCGGCATTCTTCGCCCGTTCCTTCATATCGCTCAACGCTCTATTGAGGTCTGCGGCTTTTATTTTGCCCTGTCGGTAGGCGGGAATCCCGTTTTGCAGTTCGCTTACCATGTCACGAATACGCGATTCCATGAGGCGCATAATAGCGACATAGTCTTCGGTGTAGCCGTCGGTTTCGGCGGGCGGGGTCTTCGCTTTCGCCTTAAGCAGGTTGTCGACGCTTGTGTCGTAGTTCTTGGGGTCGGTATCCGCCCTGCTTAGGAGGGCGCGTGCGAGTCTGCGGTAGGGAATGGGGCTGTTTGGCGAGTTCTTTATCGCCGATTCGTAGACATCGAAGGCATCCTTGAACTGATTGTCGGCGAGAAGCGCGTCGCCTAGCGCGATTTGCGCCATCACGTTCTTGGGGTCAAGGCGTATCGCCTCCCGATACGATTTCAGCGCGTTCGGCACATC
>CAIJLM010000521.1 GCA_903821495.1 uncultured Chthonomonas sp.
CCAAGCCTATAGCAGCCCGTCGCGATGAACTTTTCGGGAGTGCGTTGAGGCATCTCGTCGCCGGCTAGTTGTTCTCGCACAAAAGCGTCGTAGGGCTTGTCGCTATTGAAAGAGTTAATCACATAGTCGCGGTAGCGCCATGCGTTCGGCTTCTGTCCATCTCTCTCATAGCTGTTCGTCTCGGCGTAGCGCACAAGGTCGAGCCAGTGCCGCCCCCACTTCACGCCGTACTGCGGCGACGCGAGCAGGCGGTCGAGCGCCTTCTGATAGGCGGTAGCGGAGGTGTCGGCGAGGAAGGCGCGGGTCTCTTCCCATGTGGGGGGAAGCCCCGTCAGGTCGTAGGTGGCGCGGCGTAGGAGCGCGGTTTTAGCGGCGGGCGAGTTCGGCGTAACACCTGCGGTCTCTAGCCCTTTCAAGACAAAAGCGTCTATCGGGCTTTTTACCCACGCTTTGCCCTTCACAACAGGAGTGGCGGGACGCTTAACAGGCTGAAAAGACCAGAACTTCATTGTCTCCGGCGTAACTTTGGGGGGACCTGATGGTGTAGGGGCGCTTCCGCTCTTCTTGTCCTCCACCCAGATTGCGCCCTGCTCCACCCACTTCGCAAGCGTCTCTATCTGTTTGAGGGGCAGTCTACCGGAGGGGGGCATCTGCCGCCCTTGATACCGCGCCGCTTTGAGTAGAAGGCTTTCGCTCGGTTTTGCGAGATTGAGCGCGGAACCGGACGCGCCACCCTTCACAAGGTCGTTTCGCGAGAGAAGCTTAAGACTCCCCATCGGCTTGTCCCCTGCGTGGCACGTGAAGCAGTTCTGCTTCAAAATGGCGAGAGCCTCTTGAGCGACTCGGCGCTTTTCGGGGTCAACGCCCTTCTGTCCGTTGGCAGTTGTAAATGTGGCGACTCCCCAAAGCAGGGGGCTGAACGCGAGAATGTGTCGAAGTCCTATCTTCATAAAACCGATTACCTTTGGGCTACTGTAATTTTTTGTACCTGTATACGGTTATTGTACCACGAGGCGCGATAGAATTAGGAGGGGGCGAACCGATAGCGAGAGAACTCCTCTGTAACATTTTGAGGTATCTTTAATCTAACTATTTTACATCCGAAAAAAACGCCGCCTATCTCTACAGGAGTTGGGGCGAACAGGGAGAACTTGTTGAATATGCGTCGCCCGCTTCTACTATCTACCTTTCTTATCCTATCTGTTGGCTTCCTTGCGTCCTCCGCGCAGTCTCAGGTCAAGCCCAAGCCGGCGCAGGGCGTTGCGCCCGTAGCGGATAGCGCGGGTATCGAGTTCTTCGAGAAGAAGGTGCGCCCTGTTTTAGCGCAAAACTGCTACAGTTGCCACTCCCGCGCCTCCAAAGTCTCTCTCGGAAATCTTATGCTTGACGGGCGTAGCGCCATTATGAAGGGCGGGGCGGGAGGCGCGGCGGTCATGCCCGGCGACCCCGAAAAAAGCCGCCTCATTGAAGCCGTGCGCTATACTCATCAGGGAATTCAGATGCCGCCCAAAGGCAAACTCCCCGAAGCCGTTATCGCCGACCTGACTGCATGGGTGAAGATGGGCGCTCCTGCGCCTGACGACACCGCGCCAGTTCCGCCCGTCGCCAGCGCTAGCGACATTTTGCGCGACAAAAAGCGACGCGCTCACTGGGCGTGGCAACCGCTACGCAAGACGCAAATACCCGTTGTCAAGCGCAAAGGATGGGCGCAAAACCCCATAGACTCCTTCGTTCTTGCGAAATTGGAGGCGAAGGGCTTAACCCCCGTAGGCTACGCCGACAGGCGAACCCTCATTCGTCGCGCCTATTTCGACGTTATCGGGTTGCCCCCCACGCCCGAAGAGACAGACGCTTTCCTCAACGATAAATCGCTGAAAGCGTGGGAGAGGGTGGTGGAGAACCTCCTCGCAAACTCGCACTATGGCGAACGTTGGGGGCGCTTCTGGTTAGATATTGCGCGGTACGGCGAAGACCAAGCGCACAGTTTTGAACCGCGCCTCTACCCGCAAGGCTTTCGCTATCGCGACTGGATAGTTCGCTCTCTGAATGCGGATATGGGCTACAACCGCTTCATCAAGGAGCAGATTGCCGCCGACCTACTCGGCGAACCGGACATGAAAGAGCAGATACCCGCGCTCGGATTTTTCGCTACGGGTCCCGTATACTATGGCGACTCTAAGATGTATGACCAGTACGATGACCGAATTGATACGCTCACGCGGGGCGTTCTGGGGCTAACCGTCGCCTGCGCTCGATGCCACGACCATAAGTTCGACCCCATTACCCAAAAAGACTACTACGGCTTGGCGGGTATCTTCGCGAACACCTCCTATCGCGAGGTTCCGATAGAGACCGCCTCCGCTCAGGCATCTAGCGGGAAGAGCGAAGCCCTCGGCAACCGCGCCGAGATACTCCGAAAAAAGACGGAAGAGGTGGACAACTTCGTTAATGAGCACACGGGATATGTGCGGCAACGCCTAACCCCCGAAATCTCGAAGTACCTCGTTGAGGCTTGGAAGTACTCGAATCGTAAAAAGGCGACTCCCTCCTTGACCTTCGTTCAGTTCGCTACCGCCGAAAAAATTGAACGCCTTCCACTTGAACGGTGGGCGAGTTATCTCGCCAACGATAAGGGCAAAAACAGTCCCCATTTAGCGGCATGGTACAGACTCATTCAGGCGCAAGACGCGAAGAACGATAACTCCGCCTCCGAAATAGCGCTTGCAGATGTTCGGAAAGTTGCGGACGCTTTTCAGACGAAAGTACAGGCGCTTGAAGCCGCGAAGACCGCTAAACCCGCCGATAAAAAGCCCGCTCTCGAAAAGTCTGAGGTCGCTCTGCTAGAGGCGATTCTTGGCGGGGAGGGCGTTCTCACTATTCCGCGTGAACAGTTGGGGGAGGTTCTTACAGGAGACCCGAAAGCGCGTTACGCCACCATCAGCACGGAACTGCAACGCCTCTTAGTGAGCGACTTCGCGCACGCTCTCGCGGATACGCCCTCCGCAGGAAATATCCGCATTCTGCTTCGCGGCAACCCCGAAACGCCCGGCGAAGAGGCTCCCCGCAAGTTCCTCGCGATACTCGCGGGCGACAACGCCCCCGCGTTCACGAAAGGTAGCGGACGGTTGGAACTAGCGAACGCTATCACAGCGGAGGCGAACCCGCTCGCCGCTCGTGTTGTGGTTAATCGCGTATGGCAACGCCATTTTGGAACGGGAATTGTGCGGACGACAAACAACTTCGGAACGCTGGGCGAACCGCCCACCCACCCCGAACTGCTGGACTACCTTACGGCGGACTTTATGGCGAACGGCTGGTCGCTCAAGACGCTCCACCGCAAAATTATGCTCTCCGCAACCTACCGTATGCGTAGCGCCGTAGATAAGCATGACTATGAGGTAGACCCGGACAACCGCTTCGTGTGGCGAATGCCTATCCGCCGCCTTGACGTGGAGTCGTGGCGCGATGCAATGCTCTCGGTGACAGGGAAACTTGACGAGACTATAGGGGGACAGTCGGTGTCGCTGGATGACGCGAACAATCGCCGCCGAACCTTCTACGCCTCCATCAGTCGCCATGAACTGAATCCCATGCTACGCCTGTTCGACTACCCCGACCCGAACGTTACCGCCGACAAGCGCACCGATACGACGGTTCCGCTCCAACAACTTTTCACGCTGAACAGCGAGTATATGGCGCAAGAGGCGAAGGCGTTTGCGGCGCGGCTAAACACGAATCCGCAAGAGGACGACGCTTCCCGCATCCGACGGGCTTACCTGCTCGCCTACAATCGCCCGCCCTCAGCGCAGGAGGTTGCGCTCGGCTGGAGGTTCCTAAACCCGCCGCCCGCGCCGACAGCCAGAGTGAGGACAGTCGCCCTGAATCCGCCCGCCGATAACCCCGTGCGGCTCTCGCGATGGGAGCAGTACGCGCAGGCGCTTCTTAGCGCGAACGAGTTTATGTATATAGATTAGCCTTACCGCAAGGAAACGAGATTCCAACTATGAAAAACAACGAAAACCTGATAGTGGACGAAAGCGCCCTCCCTTCTCGTCGTGATATGCTGTGCCGAATAGGGGGCGGCTTTGGCGCTTTGGCGCTCAGTTCCGTCCTCGCATCGGAGGCGCAAGCGGATTCGGCGCGAACCTCCTACACATTGGAGCCGAAAGCGCCCCACTTCCGCCCCCGCGCAAAGCGGGTCATCTACCTCTTCATGAACGGCGGTCCCTCTCACGTAGACACTTTCGACCCCAAGCCCGACCTATTAAAATACTCAGGGCAGACCCCCGACCTCATCAAGAACGGCGCGAATAGGTTCAAAAATACGGGCAAACTCATGCCATCGCCCTTCGCGACCAAGCGGTACGGAAAGTGCGGTATAGAAGCGAGCGACCTCTATCCGCTAGTGGGCGAGTGCATGGACGACCTCTGCGTCGTGCGCTCTATGTATACCGACAACCCGAACCACGAACCAGCGCTTTTGATGATGAACTCCGGCAATATGCAACCGATACGCCCCTCAATGGGTTCGTGGATAAACTACGGACTCGGCACGATGAACCAGAACCTGCCGGGCTTCGTCGCGTTGTGTCCCGGAAAGCCTGTCGTGGGGCCCCAACTGTGGAGCAATAGTTTCCTGCCGGGAGTCTATCAGGGGACGCATATCAACAATCGCGAAACCGACCCGAAAAAGATTCTGCGGAATGTGGAGAACCGCTACCTACCGCAACCCGTTCAGCGCGAACAGCTCGATTTGCTACAACAGATGAACGGCATTCACCTGAACTCGCACGACCACGACCCGCTACTAGATGCGCGTATCTCCTCATTCGAGTTGGCGTACCGTATGCAGTTCGCCGCGCAAGACGCTTTCGACATCAGCAAGGAATCAAAAGAGACGCGGGCGATGTATGGCGAGGGCGAGTTCGCGAATGCCTGTCTTATGGCGCGACGACTGGCGGAGCGCGGGGTTCGCATTACGCAGATTTACTACGGCGACGGTCAGCCTTGGGACGACCATGGCGATATACTAAACCACCGCGACCATGCCCGTAAGAGCGACAAGCCGATAGCGGCGCTCCTCAAAGACCTGAAAGCGCGAGGGATGCTTGAGGATACGCTTGTGGTGTGGGGCGGGGAGTTTGGGCGCACACCCACCTCGGAGGGCGCGAAAGGGCGCGACCACCACAGCCTCGGCTTCTCGATGTGGTTGGCGGGCGGAGGCGTAAAGGGCGGAACGGTCTACGGTTCGACAGACGAGTTCGGGTATAACGCGGTGGAGAATCGCGCCCATGTTCACGATATGCACGCGACTATACTGCACCTGCTCGGCTTAGACCACAAGAAACTGACCTATCGCTATAGCGGGCGCGATTTCCGTTTGACCGATGTTCATGGCGAGATTATGAAGGGCGTTATAGCCTAATACAGGTGAAAGCGATTTTAGCAAGAGGGAAAGGTTAAAGATGTCCGATTCAAAGAGACGCAACGCCGCCGCGAAGGGCGGATTCTGCGGAAACACGCGCCGCCAATTTTTGTGGGATATGAGCGCGGGGTTTGTGGGCGTGGGGCTTGCGGGGCTACTGGAGGAGTCGTTCTTCGCGCAACAGGCGTATGCCGCCGATGGCGTTACAAAGTTCAAAAACCCCCTCTCGCCTAAGCCGCAGATGATTCCCGGCAAGGCGAAGAGCGTTATCTTCCTCTATATGTATGGAGGACCTAGCCATATCGACACCTTCGACTACAAGCCCACAATGTACGGCATGGACAACAAAACGATTGAGGTGAAGACCTTCGGGCGTGGCGGACACAAGAACGTCGGGCGAATTGTGGAGCCGCGCTGGAAGTTCAAGCAGTATGGGCAGTGCGGTAAGTGGGTCTCCGACCTGTTTCCAAATCTTGCGAAAAACGTTGACGACATAGCCTTCCTACACTCCATGACCGCCGATTCGCCCATTCACGGCTCGGCGATGATACAGATGAACACGGGTAAAATCACGACGGGTAGCCCCTGCCTCGGCTCGTGGGTGAACTACGGATTGGGGACGGTGAACCAGAATATGCCGGGCTTCGTGGTGATGCTAGACCCACGCGGGGGCCCCATCAGCGGCGCGAAAAACTGGAGCGCGGGGTATATGCCCGCCACCTACCAAGCGACGGTGATTGGCTCTGGTAAAACGCCTATCCTCGACCTAGATAGACCGGAAGGCGTGTCGGAGGCGCAACAGCGGGATATGCTGAACACGCTTCAAGAGTACAATAACGACCACCACGCCCTGCACGCCGAGAACTCGAACCTTGCGGCGCGTATAGCGAGTTATGAACTCGCCTACCGTATGCAAGCCACCGCTCCCGAAATCGTAGATGTAAACAAGGAGCCGGAACACATTAAAGAGATGTATGGCATCAACGAAAAGCGTTCGGAGGTGTTCGGGCGACAGTGCCTTATGGCGCGGCGCATGGTGGAGAGCGGAGTGCGCTTCATTCAAATCTACTCCGGCGGGAACCACGTAGACACAACATGGGACGCGCATAACGACCTAGTAGAGAACCATAATCTCCACGCGGGAGAGACAGACAAGCCTATCGCGGGGCTACTACAAGACCTGAAACAGCGGGGCTTGCTGGATTCGACGCTGATAGTGTGGGGCGGGGAGTTTGGTCGTCAGCCTACCGCCGAGTACGAGAAGGGCACAGGGCGAGACCATAACGCCTACGGTTTCACCATGTGGATGGCGGGAGGCGGAGTCAAAGGCGGCGTGAGCGTAGGAACAACGGACGAACTGGGAAGCAGAGCGGTGGACAAGCCCTTCCACGTTAAGTACCTTCACTCGACCATTTTGCAGTGCATGGGGCTAGACCCGAATCGCCTCGCCTACTTCTATGGCGGCTTGAACCAGAAACTGGTGGGGGTGGAGGGCGCGGAGCCGATTCGAGAGGTTATTGCGTAAGGTTGCGATGAGAACTACGACACGTTATAGGGCGCATCGTAGTTCTCATCGCTTGCTTGAGCGTTAAAAGTTGTAACCAAGGCTTAGGAAGAAACCGCTCCGAACATGGGAGTCGTATAGACCGCTCAGTCGGTCTTGTCCTGCTTGCGCGGGCGCAACGCCATCCAAAATACTCGTCGCAAATTTCTCATTGGTGGGGACTTTGGAGATGTCTTTGACAGAACCAAAGGCAAGTCCGATTGTGGTTACAAATCGCTTATCGCGACCAATGAGCAGACTTCCCCCCACCATATACACGGGTTCGGAAAGACCGTTACGGAAGCCTATTCCTGTAGTAAAGGCGGGAGTCACTGTCCACGTTGGCTCTTTCCAATACAGGTGCATCTGGGCAGTGAAGGCGGTATTGAAGTCGGACTGAGGCTTGCTTTGGAGAATTACCGCGGGGGTTGAGCTGTTGTCTAAAGTGAGCGCCGCTCCCGTTTTGGGGTCTGTCGTCGCAACTGTATATTCGCGGTCAAAAAGCCTCGTGAACGCGATGGCAGGACTGAAATCAATCTTCCACCCGTTACGCGGAAGCGCCGTAAAGACGTTTTTGCGGTCAAATACGACTTTGGTGTTATCCTCCGCTCTCATAACTTTCACATTGAAATGAACAGAATCACCGCCGGAAATGACAGGACCGAAGGCGATGTTAGGGCTGACGGTCAATATCTTCCGTAGGTAGATACTTGCCTTCTGCATACGTGTAACGATAAGCTCAAAGTTGGTCTTCAGTCCTGCGTAAAAATCCCGTGTAGCGAGGTAATCTGCGGATGTCTTGTCGGTTATTTTATCAAATTCCGTCTTTAGGTTCTTGATGATGTCCAGTTGCCGTTGCGCTACCGCATCCATAACCGCGCCGTAACTGTCTTGGTATTCTTTATGAGTGACGGTCTCTATCTTATCTTCAAGGTTCTCAGATTCATTTAGGCGGCGTTTTCCCAACTTCTCAATATTACCGCCAAAGTCTATACTGGTAGCTACCCTGACTTTATTCAAAACACTTCTTCTTAGTAGATAGAGAGTGTAGTCCTCAGAGTTCTCAACCTCCGTCTTCAGAAGTTGGTCAAGGTTAGTCATAGCTATCAAAGCGACGGTGGCATTGTAAAATCCGTCGAATTTTTTGACCGCATCCGGTATCGCTACCGTACCGGGTATCGGAGGGTCAATGTGGAGACGCAACTCACTCACAGCTCCCTCTGCGGTGGTGGCGTCGCTTTCGTTCTTAAACACTCCATCCGCCTTATTCCCTCCTGTGGACTTTACAAGGTTTCCAACAAAGACCTCTTGGCTTTCCGTAAACCTATCTACACGGTTTGAGGTAACCGTGACATCAAATTTGAAAGGGTTGATGTTTCGCACTTCAAATATGATAGGCACGTTGTTGGAGACCGCTTCCACCCCGCCAATGTAGGGGAAATCGACCTTATCACCCCGTCTATCTATTCGCCTGCGTCGCAAAGAGCGTTGCGTCCAGCGGTCGCCGAAATCTAGGATAACGACATAGGGCTCCTTGCCTTTAATTTCACTTGGTTTGTGATACTCCTTTTGGGCGAAGGTCGGTAGAGCCGAAGCCCCCAGTACGCTAACCAGAGAAAGCCGAATGGCAAGCCGATACAAACTGTTCATGATGTTCTCCAAAACTGACGAGTTGAGTAGAGCGCCCCAAGTTAAGAGGGCGAAGAGTTGTTCTACGGAGTGGTAATCACCGTATCTGCGAGTATGTTGAAACGTAGAGGCGCAGAGGCGTTCCCCTCCTCTCCTGTGAAAGTACAGGTAAGGAGTCGCCCTCCATCGAATTGTAGTGCGCTTTGTGACGCGCTTATAGAATCTTGCGTTAGTGGCGGGTAGGGTTTATAGACGACGGTTTGTGGTGTAGACTTGCCGTGAGGAGTGATGAATATACGGTACAGGCCAGACGGAAAGGCAAAATAATACGTGAACTGCTTGTACTGTAGATGCTCCATGAAGGGTTTCGCTTTTGTTATATCATCGCTCGGAGACAGGATGTATAGGTCTACGTCGGTAGCCGTTGGCGAAGTGTTTACAAATCGAAACAGGGTTGTTGTCGCCCGAAAAGGGCTGGTGATATGTAACGCCTTAAACGGGTCTTTCTCAGTAGGTATGAACAATACATCAAACGAAGAAGTAGCGCTTCCGCTTGAAGCCTGCTTCCCTACCAACAGAGCCAGGTAGTCTCTTTGGAGCGGTAGGCTGACATTTTTCTTAAAAAGAGGGTCTACGCCTTGAACTTGGATAGGCGACGGAAAGGAGTCTTGCAAAAGATACTGTGTGGAGTAGTCTTTATACTCCCCCTGCGTTGTATTGAGAGGGTCCAGCATATTGGATAATTCGCCGGACTCAAACTTAGCGGTGACAATATCCTTCACTTTGTCGGGTATCACGGCGCTTGCGTCGCGGAACGACATGGTAAATTTCAGGGGAGCGGAGACTCCTGACGCATTAAATACTTTGAGGCGCGGATATGTCGCCTTGACAAATACGGGCGTAACGTCAATGGGGATTGCAGGAGGATTGGGTGTTGCGTGGTCTCCAGAGCTACAGCCCCAAAGTGCAAAACACAAAGATACTAGAGAGCCTATGCTATATTTTAATGTCATCACAACACTCCTCGCTCTAACTTACTGTTGGGCTATGCTATGCAAAGTGTCTCCACTATGCTGAAGTACGGTGAATGTTCTAGCAATCGCAAAGAGATTCCTCCTACCGCGTAAAAAACTTATTTTATTTTGTGATAATTAAGTGTGGTGGCAAAAGCGGCGCTAGTGTAGGGGGCGTTACGATTCACACAACAGGCTTGATAGGCGTAGACGCAAAAGCATGACTAAGAGCGATTCGAGAGGTTATTGCGTAATACATGGTATGAATCTTACCAGTGTGTGGTAAGATTTATACCATGTATACGCGCCATCTACTCTATCCCATACAAGAAGCCCTTGCCGATACTCCCGTCGCTTTAGTCATTGGAGCGCGGCAAGTGGGCAAGACAACGCTGGTGCAGTCCCTTATAGACAGAGGCTACCCGGCGCGTTCCGTCACACTTGACGACGCTTCCACGCTTGCCGCCGTGAAAGCGGACCCTATCGGTTTTCTTACGTCATCCCCCGCGCCTCTGGCGATAGACGAAGTGCAACGCGCCCCAGAACTGTTTCCCGCCATCAAAGCCCTTGTAGACCGCGACAGAAGGGCAGGGCGCTTTCTACTTACGGGTTCCGCTAATGTACTGACCTTGCCCCGCCTCTCCGAAAGCCTTGCAGGGCGGATGGAGGTATTGACCCTGTTCCCCCTCTCTCAAGCGGAAATCAAGGGAAGCGTCAACAACTGCGTAGACTCCCTTTTCGCGCCGGAACTTCCTGTTCGATCTCTACCCTCTTTGAACAGGGCGGAACTCTTAGATATGCTATTGGCGGGAGGTTATCCAGAGCCGTTGGCGCGAACGAATGAGGCGCGGCGGCGGGCATGGTTTAACGCCTATATCACGACGATACTACAGAGAGACGTGCGCGACCTTGCCAATATCGAGGGGCTTACGGATTTGCCGCGCCTGCTCGCTCTACTGGCGAGCCGAGCCGCCTCTCTGCTGAATGTAGCGGAACTATCGCGTAGTGTAGGCTTGCCGAACACTACGCTTCACCGTTATATGACGCTTTTGGAAGCGACCTTCCTCATCTACCCCCTACCCGCGTGGTACAGCAATCTAGGTTTGAGACTGGTGAAATCTCCTAAACTTCTGATGAACGACACAGGGTTAATCTCCGGCTTGCTCGCTCTTAACTCCACACGCCTAGAACAAAATGGCTCCTTGCTAGGGCAACTTTTCGAGAACTTTGTTGCGATGGAGCTTATCAAACACGCGGGTTGGGGAGAGGCGCGTCCGCGCCTCTTCCATTTTCGGACTCAGAACGGGCGGGAGGTGGATATTGTGTTGGAAGAGCCGGGGGGGAGACTTGTCGGGGTGGAGGTGAAAACTTCGGCGACAGTGACAAATTCGGATTTCAAGGGGTTACGCGCCCTTGCAGAGGCGACAAGGGAGCGATTTGTACGTGGAATCGTCTTCTATACAGGTACGCAGACACTACCCTTCGGAGACGGCATGACTGCGATGCCGATAAGCTACCTATGGGCATGAGGAGTAAAATATCGTGAATACCTGCCTAAGAATAGAGCGTTGGGTTGCCTTCGCCCTGCTTTTTGTCCACCTGAGCGGCTCCTCGCTCTCCGCAGAAACGCCCTACTGCGTTTCGCCCCCCTCAAAACGCCTCGTCGCGAAGTTCCACCTCTCTCCCTTCTACAAAAAGTGCGTTAACGTGAAGGGGTTTCCCATTGTCGGGTCGGAGAAAGTGTCAGACGACGCGCTCAAGGAGGCGGGGTATATCGTTAGTCAGATGTTAGCGGGGCGTGACGATGTGCGCGAGGCGCTCGTCAAAAACCATGTCCGCCTCGCGATAATGGCGTATAACGAACGGACGACGCAGATTCCCGAACACAGCGACCTCACGCCCTCCAAATACTGGGACAGACGCGCAAGAGGGTTGGGAGCCACCCCTGAACGCCCCGCGGTGAGCGCGGCGGAAGAGAACCTCCTTGAGTTTGAAGGAGACCCGTATAAGGGCGAAAACATCCTCGTACACGAGTTCGCTCATGCGATACACCTTATGGGCTTGAACGCCGTAGACCCCGAATTTCAACCCAAACTCGAAAAAACCTATCAGTCCGCCATGAAGCAAGGGCTTTGGAAGGGAACCTACGCCGCCACGAATGTAGCCGAATACTGGGCGGAGGGGGTACAATCGTATTTCGATTGCAACCAGTCGCCGAATCACGACCATAACGGCGTAAACACCCGCGAAAAACTGGCGCAGTACGACCCGGATTTCGCCGAGCTTATCGCCTCCGTTTTTCCTAACAAGGCTTGGCGCTACGAACGCCCCAAACGCCGTAAGGAGGAGACCCCGCGTTTTCATTGGGACGCTGAACTGGTAGCATGGTACAAAGAGTACATCAAAACACACAAAGAGTAGGCGCTATCGCCCAGAAAGGAACGCTATGAGTATCGTATGGAAAGGGGTTTTCCCCGCAGTCACCACGCAGATGCGACAAGACCAGAGCATAGACTTTGAGGCGACGGCGCGTCATATTGAAGTCCTCCTCGATTCGGGAGTCACGGGTATTATCATGCTCGGTTCGCTTGGCGAAAACACGTCGCTGGAGCCAGAGGAGAAGCGGCAGGTCGTCAAAGCGGCGATAGATACAGTGAAGGGGCGGGTTCCCGTACTGAGCGGCGTTTCCGAGTACACGACAGCGATGGCGGTTCGCTACGCGCAGGATATAGAAAAACTAGGCGCAGACGGCATTATGCTCCTGCCCGCGATGGTCTATAAAGCCTTCCCCGAAGAGACGATAGCCCACTTCCGCACAGTAGCCCGCAATACAAGTCTGCCCATCCTCTGCTACAACAACCCCATCGGCTACCACGTAGACATCACGCCGCAGATGTTCGAGATTCTCGCTGAAGAGCCGAACCTGCAAGCCATCAAGGAGTCGTCTGGCGACACGCGACGCTTGACCGACCTTCGGAATCAGGTGGGAGACAGATACGCCCTCTTTACTGGTCTGGACGATCTGATAGTGGAAGGTCTGGTATTGGGCGCGGACGGCTGGGTGGCGGGTACGGGACTCGCGTTCCCTTACGAAAACCAATACCTCTACGACCTGTGCAGAGCGGGCGATTGGGAGAAAGCGCGGGAAATCTATCGCTGGTATATGCCCCTGCTTCACCTCGATACGCACATCAAGTTTGTGCAGTACATCAAACTCGCCCTGCAAGAGGTCGGCTTGGGAGCGGAGTGGACTCGCGCCCCGCGCCTACCCCTCGTCGGGGAAGAGCGCGAGCGCGTCTTGAAGGTGATTCGCATGGGTATCGCGAATCGCCCAAAGATAGGGTAGAGAGCGGAACCGCGAAATACACAATGCGGGATGCAGGAAAAACCGCGAAACACGCGAAACACGCGAAAAAATGCAAATTCGCGTCGAGATTGCGAAAGAGGATACAGTCATGGAAGCGTCCAAAAGTGAGTCGAATTCAAACGCTCTCATCTATAGCCAGGAGTGTTACGACATCATGGGCGCGTGCTTTGCGGTCTACACAGACAAGGGGTGCGGTTTTCTGGAAGCGGTGTATCAAGAGTGTCTTGAGATTGAACTCATGGCGCGAGGGATACCCTTTGTCGCTCAACCAGAAATACGCCTAGAGTACCGGGGCATCCCTCTCAAACAGATATACATCCCTGACTTTCTGTGTTATGAGGAAATTGTTGTGGAGTTGAAGGCTATCGCCAAAATCGCGCCCGAACATCGCGCTCAACTGATGAACTACTTGAAAGCGACGAATCTACAATGCGGCATCCTTGTGAACTTCGGTCACTATCCGAAAGTTGAATACGAGCGTTTCGTATGCACAAAAGGACGATACATCACGCCTTAATTGCATTTTTTCGCGTGTTTCGCGGTTTTTAACTGCATTCCCAAAGAGTGTACAGATACGGAGGCATTACCATGTGGCAACGATTCACAGAGCGGGCAAGGCGCGTTGTGTTTTCCGCGCAAGAGGAGGCTGGACGGCTAGGCGAAAATTACGTCTCGACGGAACACCTCCTCCTCGGACTTTTGCGCGAACAGGATAGCGTAGCGGCGCGTATTCTGGATAGGATGGGCGTATCGTTAGCGCGTATTCGGAGCGAGATGGAGCGTTCTATCACTCGCGGAGAGGGGCGACATGGGCAGGATATGCAACTCACGCCCCGCGCCAAGCGCGTGATAGACCTCTCTTACGACGAAGCGCGACTCCTAGACAATAACTATATCGGCACGGAACACCTTTTACTAGGATTGATACGTGAGGGCGATGGACTCGCGGGGCGGGTGCTTTCCAAACTCGGCGTAACCTTAGAGCGCGTTCAGTCCGAAGTGAAATTCGTTCAAGACAATCCAGACAAGGCGGAAATGCCCGTCAAAGCGCCGCCGCCAAAACCGACCACCCTACGGGATTCCCTACCGTGGCTCTACGAACAAGCCGCTCCCAAACCGTTGCCTAGAGTTCACGTCATAGACTCGCATACGGGCGGCGAACCGACTCGTCTTGTGGTCTCCGGAGCGCCGCACTTGGGAACGGGTAGCCTCTCCGATAAGTTAGCGCTTTTCCGCGATAGGTACGACCAGTTTCGCTCCGCTACAGTGAACGAGCCACGCGGATCGGAGGGGATGGTAGGCGCTCTGCTAGTCGCGCCAACGCAAGAGGAGTGCGTCACGGGTGTTATATTCTTCAACAACGTCGGCTTTTTGGGGATGTGCGGTCATGGGATGATTGGCGTTGTGACTACGCTCGCCTACCTCAACTTCATTACGCCCGGCGAACACAAAATCGAAACTCCCGTCGGCATGGTTAGCGTCGTTTTGCACGAGGGCGGAGAAGTCTCCGTGACCAACGTGCCATCGTATCGCTATCGGGAGAGCGTATCGGTGGAGGTAGAGGGCATTGGAACGGTCACAGGCGACATCGCTTATGGAGGAAACTGGTTCTACCTCGTGGAAGGGCATGGGCAGGAGTTGACCATGCAGAACATAGAGGCTCTCACCGACTACACATGGCGCATACGTCAGGCGCTCGCCGCGAACGGAATCAAGGGTGCGGACGGGCAGGAGGTTGACCACATCGAACTGTTCGCGCCCTCGCCCAAAGAGGGCGTAGATAGCCGTAACTTCGTACTCTGCCCCGGCAAGGCGTATGACCGCTCGCCCTGCGGCACGGGAACAAGCGCGAAACTCGCCTGCCTTGTCGCAGATGGGAAACTACAACCCGGAGAGGTATGGAGGCAGGAGAGCGTTACGGGGAGCGTCTTCGAGGGAAGCGTCGCGATAGTAGATGGGCAGGTTATCCCGACTATCAAGGGACGCGCCCATATCAACGGCGAGGCGGTTCTGCTTCTCGACCCCGCCGACCCGCTCTGTTGGGGGATACGCGGAGAGTGAACAGTTTAGGGCGCATCGTACACCGCGCCACTCAGGAGGACACAGTTTGACTTCAAAAGACAATCCAAAGGCGCAAAACAGCGTCCTAGCGTCCCTGCTTCGCGCTCGCGAAAGTAGCGTCGTGGCGGTGCTTATTCTGCTTGGCGTGTTTCTGTTTTTTTCGCCGGCGCGAAACACCTTCTACACGCAACGCAACTGGCAAAACCTGCTCCTGCAAATCTCGCTCCTCTCCATCTTCGCGATTGGCGAGACTATTGTCATCATTACGGGCGGGATAGACCTCTCGCTTGGCTCGCTTATCGCCTTTAGCGGAATGACGCTCGCCTACTCCGCCAACGCCCTAGACGCTCGAATGTATACCGGAATAGCAGTGATACTCGCGATAATGATAGCCCTCTTCGTCTCTCTCGCGATTGGCGCTCTGCACGCAACTCTCATTCATCGGCTCAAACTCCCCGCGTTCGTGGTGACTCTCGCCGCGCTCACCTTCTTCCGTAGCCAGTCGCTTCTGATGAACAGTCAACTGCCGATTTCCGTAAGCAAATTCCCCTTTCTGACATGGCTTGCGAACGGCAAATTTTTCGAGAATTCTCCCCTGCCGATACCCGTTCCTCTCGTCATTCTCGCCATCGTCGCTATCACCGTACACCTCATTCTGAGCAAGACCCGCACGGGGCGCTACGTCTACAGTCTGGGTAGCAATGAACAGGCGACGCGCCTCTCCGGTATCAATGTGGGGCGCGTGAAACTGTTCGCTTATGGGACAAGCGCCCTGCTAGGCGGACTGGCGGGAATACTCTTTGCGGCTTATGGCGGAGAGGGCGACCCTTTGAGCGGCGCGGGCTACGAACTGAACGCCGTCGCCGCCGCCGTCATCGGGGGCGCGAACCTCAATGGCGGCCAGGGAAGCGTGGCGGGAACGGTTCTGGGCGCGTGCCTTTTGCGCGTTATCTTGAGCGGCATAAACCTCACGATTCAGAAAAACTCCTCGCTTTGGGAGGGAACCATTATCGGGGCGGTGTTACTCCTTGCGGTTCTCGCCTCCGCCCTCCAACAGCGGCAGAAGCAGAGTTAGGCGCGATGAAGAAGTCCACTCTTATCGTTGGGGGCGGCGTAATCGGTCTCTGTAGCGCCTACTACGCGCACGAGCGCGGACACGAGGTCACTCTGCTAGAGCGCGGAGCGGCTGACCATAGAGGCTGTTCGCAGGGCAATGCGGGGTATGTCAGCCCAAGCCACTTTGTGCCGCTATCGTCGCCGGGGATGGTGGGCTACGGCTTGCGAATGCTTCCTGACCCGGAAAGCCCCTTCTCTATTCGTCCAAGCCTAGACGCGAATCTTATTCAGTGGGCGTATCGCTTTATGCGGGCTTGCAATCCCAAACACGTTGAGAACGCCGCGCCCCTCCTCCGCGATTTGAATATGGTGAGCAGAGCCTGTTATGAGGAGTTCGACGCGAAGTTCGGGGGCGAGTTCGGCTTTACAAAGAGGGGGCTACTCAACCTCTGCAAAACGGAAGAGAAACTCGAACACGAAATCCATACCGCCGAGCATGGCAACCGTATCGGCGTGACAGCGGAGGTTCTCACCCCTAAACAGATAGCGGAACGCGACCCTAACGTCACGATGGATGTTCTTGGCGGGGTCTACTTCCCGCAGGACGCGCACCTGATACCGCAACGCTTTGTAGCGCTTCTGACGGAATACCTGATAAGTAGCGGAGTGCGTATCCTCTACGGAGCGGAGGCGACGGACTGGAAGACGAGTCGGCGCGGGATTGAGGGAGTAGTGACACGCGGCGGTACGACGTTTACGGCGGAGGAGTATGTCGTAGCGGGCGGAGCGTGGTCGCCGTCCATTGTCCGCCCCCTCAATATGAACCTACCCCTACAGGCGGGCAAGGGCTACAGCATGACTCTCGCGAACCCGCGCCAACACCCCTCTATCCCCGCGATTTTGACGGAGGCGCGTGTCGCCGTTACCCCGATGGGGACTACGCTACGCTTTGCAGGGACTATGGAGGTGATGGGAACAGACCTCTCCATAAACCGCAACCGAGTAAACGGAATCATCAAATCTATCCCGAAATACTACCCGGAGTTCCACCCCGAAGACTTCACAGAAGAGCCTGTTTGGAGTGGATTGCGTCCCTGTTCACCGGATGGACTGCCCTACATCGGGCGAACGAAACGATACCCAAATCTCTCTCTAGCGACGGGGCACTCTATGCTAGGTCTCAGTATGGGGCCCATCACGGGCAAACTTATCGCGGAGATACTGTCCGACGAGAACCCATCCCTGAATATCGCCGCCCTCAGCCCAGATAGATATGCCTAACGAAACCACAATAGGAGAACGCGCCATGTCAATTCACACTGAGATACGAGAACTTGTCGAATCTACTCCGTTTGTAGACACCCATGAACACCTCCTTGAAGAGAGTACACGCCTACGCGGGTATGCCGACAACAGAGGGCTGTTTCCCTGCGACGACTGGTCGTATCTCTTTATGCACTATCTTGGTAGCGACCTCGCAAGCGCGGGACTGTCGGACAGCGACTTACAACGGTTCCTCTCCCCTGAACTTGGAACGGACGAGAAGTATCGGCTTATTGCGCCCTACTGGGAACGCGCAAAGCATACCGGCTACGCGCAAGCCGTCCGCCACACCCTTAACGGTCTGTACGGCGTAAACGACTTTAACGAGAAGAGCGTACACCGCCTTGCGGAGAGGTACAAGGAGATGGTGAAGCCCGGCTTCTATAAGACCATCCTGCGCGACAAGTGTAATATCGAAAACTGTCAGGTGAACTCTCTCGAAAGCCTATTTATGGAGACGGAACAGCCCGACCTGCTCAAGCAAGACATCGGCTTCCCTCCGCTCTGCACCGACCTCAATCTGTCGCTCTCCGAAAAATACCTCAATAGGACGACGAAGACTCTGGACGACTGGCTCGAACTGATTGACCACCTCTTCGCGACCTACGGGCATCGCGCCGTCTCCGCCAAAAACCAGAGCGCCTACTCGCGTCGCCTAGACTACGAGGCGGTTCCACGCGAGGTGGCGGAGCCGCGCTTTGCACGCCTTGCAAGCGGCGAAAGCCTCTCTTTTGAAGAGAAGAAGAGCGTTCAGGACTTCCTCTTCCGCTACTGCGTTCAAAAAGCGACGGAGGCGGGGCTTCCCGTCAAACTGCATACGGGCTACTATGCAGGACACAACAGTATGCCGCTTACGCGCCTACGCCAAAACGCCGGAGACCTCTGCCCCCTCCTCAAAGACTTTCCCGACACCACATTCGTCCTCATGCACATCGGCTACCCCTATCAAGATGAGGCTATCGCCCTCGCCAAGCACTATCGCAATGTCACGATTGATATGTGTTGGGCATGGATTATCAACCCTATGGCGAGTATCCGCTTTGTGAAAGAGTTCCTGCTCGCCGCGCCTGCGAACAAACTCTTCACGTTTGGGGGCGACTATCTCACCGTTGAAAACATCTATGGGCATAGCAGAATCGCCCGATTAGGACTAACGCAGGCGTTGACGGAACTGGTGGAAGAGGGGTGGATTCCGCGTGAAGAGATACCAGCTTTGGTAGAGCGAATCATGCGCCAAAATGCGCTTGAAAAATTCCCTGAAGTGTAGACGTTTGTCGTCTTGAAGTTCTATGAAACTCGCCCTATAATGAGAGTGTAGGTAGCGAAGTTCAAGTAAGTTGTAACCTCAAAAAGGTTGAATTTAGCGTCTACATGGTGCGAAATAACTCAGTGCAGGAGGCTATCCGAATGATAATGATTCGAGCGGTTAGTAGTGTTCGTTCTTGGAGCGAATTTACCCTGAAAGGACTGAGAGGATGACTCCACCTGACCACAACGTTCGCTAAAGGCGAGCCTCTAGGACGCGACGAATGAGCGCGGTATTTAGGCAGAGACGACCTGCTAGCGGTTGTTTACTTAGCCTTCTAAATCCGCCGTATGCCCTGCGCCAAACACGCAACCGTAACATCAAGTCTCAGGGCGAACCGACCACATTGTAAATCTAATCACGGCAAAATCCGTGAAAAATAAGAGAAGCCCCGCGCAACACTGGCGGGGCTTTTTTGCGTCTACGGGTATCTAGTTTACTCGCTTACACGCCGATAATCCTGCAACTGTACCACTTGCCCGGCTTTTCAAGCGGAAGCGAAGAACTTATGAAACAGGTCGTTCTACCTTTAAGTCTCTTATCGGCGTGTTCTTTAGCGGAGTTCTCTCAGGCTCTGCTGGAGCATTATGTCGCCTCCTGCGAGGGAGTTCGTTCCGCGTGGGTCACGCTCAAAGAGGAGTCCTCTGCGCCCCCGCGCATGGTCGCGTGCCTTCAACGCGATAACGCAGGAGTTCACATCAAGACCGAATCGGCGCTACCCCTCCTGCTTCCTATCGAAATATCCCGCCTACCGCAACTACCTGAATCCGAAGCCCAGACGTTTCAACTGCCCAACTCCGAATACCCTCTGACTCTCTTCCCGTTTGTCGCCCGTCTGCACTGCTTCGGGCATCTTATTGTTCGATGGAGCGGCGCGACGGCGGAACAGACGGTATCCGCTCTCTTCGAGACCGTTTCCGCGCTATCGCCGCTTCTCTACGGACACCACCGCGAAAACCTGTTTCTCGACCTTGAGCGAGGTAAACAGCAGTGGGAAGCGACCTTCGACTCAATGCGCGACCTGCTTTTCATCTACGACACAAGCGGAAAACTTCTTCGCGTCAACAAAGCCCTCGCCGAGCGCCTCGATTCCTCTCCGCGAGAGGTCATGCTAAAGCCTCAAAAGTTTCATAAGGTTTTTGGGGAGGCGGCGGAGGCGTGCCAATACGCCTCAATATGGCGCTCTCAGAGCCTCGATAGCGCCTTTGAAGTGACCTGCGGACAGGTTTCAGACCGTCAGCGAAGCCTTATCGGAAACGTCTATATTCTGCGCGATATTACGGACAAAGAGAGATTAGAGACGCAGATGCGCCAAAATGAGAAACTGGCGGAACTCGGCGAGATGGTCTCCTGTATCGCCCACGAGCTAAATCAACGCCTGACGAGTATTGTCGGCTTTGCGGAACTCCTAGAGAAGAGCGCCCTCCACATCCCCGAAGAGATGCAGAGCCGCGTTCATAAAATCGTGTCTGAAGCGGATAGGGCGGAGGCTTTTGTGAAGAACCTCTTATCGTTTGTCCGCCCGATAGCCCCCAAGCGTCAGCCCCTCTCGCTGAATGAGGTTGCGGGGCGCGTTGTAGACCTGCGCGGGGAGCAGGCGAAAAAGCGCCATATCGCCCTCAAACTGCGCCTCGCCGAAAACCTACCGCTCATCGAGAGTTGCGACTCTGAGATGGAGCAGGTTCTGCTTAATATGATTGACAACGCGATTCATGCAATAAATAGCCATAAGCAGGCTGGCAGTATCGTTATTACAACCCGCTATGAGGGCGGGGAGACGGTGACAATGGCGGTGACGGACGATGGACCCGGCATTCTGCCTGAACTGCGCGACAAGATACACCTGCCGTTCTTTACCACGAAGAAGGTGGGCGAAGGAAGCGGTCTGGGGCTGGCTATCTCGCAGAGCATTCTACGCTCCTACGGCGCGACGCTCAAAATCCACTCCGAGGCGGGACTCGGCGCGGCGTTTGTGATGGAGTTTCCTCTCTGCAAACAGTCGTTGCGCGTGGAAGACCCTAGTAACGATTTGATGAAGACCAAAACCTCCCGCCCAAACAGAAGCGGACTTCGCCTCGCCGTACTGGACGATGACGAGGCTGTATTAGGGCTACTCGAAGATATGCTGGGCGAACTGGGGCATATTCCTGTTCTGTTCCACGCTCCTTCGCAGATGTTGGCGGCGCTAGAGACAGAGACCTTCGGTTTAATTTTGTCGGATGTATGGATGCCGGATATGACCGGGATTGAACTCCAGATAGAGCTGAGAAAGCGCTTCACGGACTACGCGAGTCGCGTGATATTTTTGACGGGCGACGCGCTCCCTCTTGAGACGCGGAGTTCTCTCCAAAAAGCAGGTTGCCGCTTTGTAGAGAAGCCCTTTCGACTAGATGACCTTGAACGAAGCATTCACGCGATACTTCGTTCCAGTAAGAGTAGAGAGAGGGCGGCGTAGGGCTTCACCCTAAGCGCTGTATCTCTCGCTCCTCAACAGGCTCTTGCGCGACTATGTAGGTGGCGGAAAAAGCGGAGTTCTCAGGCTGTATAGGGCGCAGGAGTTCATTCGGGTTCGCATCGGGGATATAACCTGCGGGGCGCAACAGCATATCGGGAGACATATCAGCGGCGGAGGCGCGTAGTAGCGTCTTCGCCATGATTGCGTTTTCAGCGCGTTCTCGGAGGTAGGGCAGGCACGCGATAGCGCTATCGCGCATCCTCTCCTGAAACGGGTTGCCTGTCCGCTGATGTGCAAGGCGTTCTACCTGTTCGAGGTGCGTGTCGTCGCCCACCTGCTCCAGCGCCTTGAGGACGGCGACTACGAACTCAGAGTTTTTACTCTTGAGAGCGCGGTTCATACACGCCAGTTGTTCCGCATTGAAAAGCGGACTATCGGATGCTGTGAGGCGCGGCAAGAGGCGAATGAGCGTCCGCTCTGATACTTCTTGTACGCTAGCGTCATTTCTATCTCTGGCTTCAAGAAGAGGACCTACTATCCGTATATCGTTGAACTCTACGAGTTTTGAAACCGCGTTCTTATGAGATTGCGTTACTAATCCGGTTCCGCCTAAAACCCCCGTGAACGACAAAAAACTCGACCAGTCGCTAAACGCTCCCCAATCCCCATAAGCCACGCCTTTGTATACTCCAAACAGCATATAGAGCGTGAACAGCGAACCCATGAACCCCCAAAGCCCACGATAGAGGTTGCGAGACCGTCTATAGGTATTCGCCTCGCGCTCTAGCGCCGCGAGTAGCGCAGGTATGGCGTTGTCGCCTAGCCCTGCGATTTCTAGTTCCGCTTCGATGCGCTCTTCGTTCTTTTTACTGGTCAGTTTTGCGAGCGTTTTAGCGTCTATTTCGTAGGGGTCTTGTGGTTTCATAGGCTCCTCCCGCACTGTTTTGCCCCGCAAAAAGAAAGCCCCCTCTTTACAGAGAAAGAGAGGGCTTTCCGCATACCTAATGCGAGGTATTCAAGACGATGGAGACCTGTTTCGTGGCTTGATTTTGCGCCACAATATCCGGCTTGCCATCGTTGTTGAAGTCCGCTACAGCGATCGAGCGCGTGTCTCCCCCGCCAGAGTTGAACGTTTTGGGTATCCCAAACAGCCCTGTTCCGTTGTTATTTCGCAGTACCGAGAACGAAGAGGTTCCGTTATGGGAGCAGACAAGGTCGGGGAGTCCGTCCATATCGATGTCTACCGCGTAGAGTTTACTTGGGTAGCTAATCGTGCTGTAGGTTTGCAGGTTGTTGAAGGTTCCGTTGCCCACGCCCATAAGCGTCGCTATCTCATCGCTAAAGACGATGCTAAAGGCTAAGTCTTTAATGCCGTCTCCGTTGAAATCGGCGAGAGCGGGCTTAAACCCAGCGTTGCCCACCGCGTAGTGCTGACCTCCGACGAAACTACAGTTACCCGCTCCTAAGTAGATTTGACACCCGCTTTGACTACCGGAGTAGTGTCCCACCGCAATATCGGGCTTTCCGTCGCCATTGATGTCGCTGACGGTTAGGTCAAGCGGAGTGTCTATCGTATAGGAGTTGGCTATAGAGTAGTTACCGTTGCCGTCGTTGCGAACGATGATGAGTTTGCCGCTACTCCCGTTTTGGTTATTTACGAGGGAGATATCGGGTCGTCCATCTCCATTAAAGTCTCCTACAGCGGCGTTGATGATGGTGGTTCCTACCGGAATATCAATAGGAGCCGCCCATTGGCGGTTTCCGAGATTGACGACTATTCTTAGGAAGTCGCCTCCATTATCGCAGATAAGGTCAGGGAGACCGTCTCCGTTCATATCGGCGGTTGCGAGGTTGTCCGACCTTCCTGTCAAGGCGGTCGTGTAGGGTTCGAGGTCTCCATTCCCCTTGCCATAGAGAACAAAAAGCCCAGAATCCCCGCCTACCACGACATCTGCGTTTCCGTCTCCATCCAAGTCCGCCGTTGTAACGTAGTCTGTAGCGGTAGGAACGGAGAACGAGCGCGGAACATCAAACGCAATTGCCTGTAGCGGGTTGGCGCGGACGGTGACATCCAGCGGAGCCGTCTTATTAGAGACCGTCTCTTTCGCCGTAATACGCGCCGTTCCAACCTTCACACCCGTCACAACGCCTACAGTAGACACGCTTGCAACGGCGGGCGCGGCGGAGACGTACTGAAGTTTCGCGGGGTCGAGAGTAACCACGCCGCCCAGAACATCTTTACCGACTACGCTGATGGTATAGGTCTTCCCTACGTTGATATTCGTTGTCGCAGGCGTTATTTCGATATGGTCGAGCGGCGGGTCTGTCACCGTTACGTCCAGAGTCGCAGTTTTGCCCGACTCGGTTTCGGTGGCGGTGATACGCGCCGTTCCTACCACGAGCGCCGTCACCAGACCTGTACTGTCTACGCTGGCTACGGTGGGCGCGGCGGAGACGTACTGAAGTTTCGCGGGCCAAATCACAACAATCGCCCCGCTTGAGTCTTTCGCAACGACATGGATGGCGTAGGTCTGCGTCCTGTAGAGCGTTACGGAGGAGGGGTCTATCTCAATGTGGTCAATCGTTGGGTTGGGGTCTGTGGAGATGGGTAGAGGGTCTGGGTCTTCCTTGATGGCGCAGTTGACACTCACTTTCCCCACAGGAGTTCCCGTGCCATCCGCTTGAGGATAGGCTGTGACGCGGGCGACATAGGCTCCCAAACTCACCCCGCTGATAGTCACCGCGCTCGTTCCGCCCCCCGCAGGACGCGGTGTTAGCTTTTCCGCGATTTTCGTTTCATTCAGCAGTATCTCAATACGAACGCTGTTCGCGGCGGCGGGAACGTCTCTACTAGCGGCGCGTGTCGCCCACTTCAAAGTAAAAACGGCTTTCCCCGTTTTGGCGGCAGAGCCGCCTCCCCCGCCAGAACCGCACCCCATGACGAGCGCGAACAGAAGCGCTGTCAAGCACAAATAGATTCGTGATACCATAACCTCGCCTCCTTAGTGATGCAAGCGTGTTCTCAAAAAAGTTGGTTTGTGTAACTAATCAGCCCCCCTTCGGGGGGAACCTAACCCCCGTCCCCTTCCCGAAACGGGAAGGGGTGCATTTAGTAGCGTAATTCGCTCCCAATTTCCAGATTCTCTCTCTCAACCCCTTGCCTGTCCGCCCTGAACCCGCTTCGGGAAGGGGGTGAGGGGGCTAGGTCACAGCGCCTAGGCTGATTAGTTACGTGTAACTACTCAATCGTAACCTCGCGCCCCTCCTCCGACGACTTATAAATCGCGTCCATGATTTTGGCGACGGCGAGACCATGCTCTCCGGTCACCAGAGGCTCTCTATTGTCGCGAATACACTCCACAAAGGCTTTCATCTCGGCATAGTGGGTGTTGATGTTGGGGTTGGGGACTTTCGGCTCATAGGTGAAGAGGCTACGATGCCGCTCTTGCGTGATGCTGAGGGGATACGCCTCCGCTCCGCCTTCAGTTCCGAGTAGGGTTACGTTATGCACCTCCTGCTTGATGTTCGCTACAAAACTGGCTTCCAGAACGATGGTCGCCCCATTATCGAAGCGGATAAGCGCGGAGGCGAAGTCCTCAACGGTGAACTTGGTGTAGTCCCACTGCCCCATAAAGCCCACGACATCGCTTCGCTTGCCGAACTTCTGGTAGGTGACGCCGCTCGCCGCGACGGGCTTGGGGTGTCCCATAAGCCACATGGTAAGGTCGAGGACGTGTACGCCGATGTCTATGAGCGGTCCGCCGCCCTGCTTCTCCTTGTCGATGAAAACGCCCCAGCCGGGTATACCGCGCTGTCTCAGGCTTTGAGCGCGAGAGTAGTAGATGTCGCCCAGTTCGCCTGCGTCTATGAACTTCTTGAGGAGTTGGTTCTGGGGCGCGAAGCGGCTGTTGTAACCGATTTGCAGAAACTTGCCGTTCGCTTTGGAGGCGGCGACCATCTCCGCGCCCTGTTGCGCGTTCATAGCGATAGGCTTTTCGCAGAGGACATTCTTGCCGGCGTTGAGCGCGTCTATCGTTATCTGGTGGTGCGCGAAGTTGGGAGTGCAGACGGAAACGCCCTGAATCTCCTCTACTGCAAGCAGGTCGTGGTAGTTCTCAAAGGTGTACTTCGCCTTATACTTCTCCTGCGTTCTGCCGAGAGCGGCGGAGTCAATATCGCAGAGAGCGACGATTTCGCAGTCGTCGGGAATGAGAGAGTAGCCGGGCAGGTGCGCTTCGTTGGCGATACCGCCCGTTCCGATAACGCCGATTTTCACTTTTTTGGACATGATTGTCACTCCTTTTCAACACTAAAGGGGTCAACGCTAGGCGCGTTGACCCCTTATTCGACTCGGCTATCCCAAGTTCCTGCAAAGACGCGCTACAGACTCGCGAACGGCTGTTCGCTCCCTCGCGCCTGATAAAACTGCACAAAGCACGAAAACTCTCTTCCTGCGAGAACTCACATCACGTCTTAATCAAGACCTTTTCGTTCTGGAACATCCGCGTCGCAAAAGAGAGGGCTATCCCCGCATACACTACCGAAGCGACAAACGCCAGCCCGATAAACGCCCAGTTGTAGTTTCCGTTGAGCGCTTGTTTGATAATAAGAGAGGCGTTCAGCACAGGAATCAGGGCGACGGTCAAGGCGACTTTCGCGCCCATGAACATAGAGAACATTGCGGGCATGATGACTATCGGGAAGAGGGTTCCGAGGTAGGTCTGCGCCTCCTTCTGGTTTTTGGCGAAGGTGGAGAGGGTGAGCAGAACGCCCGCGAACAGCACGGATAGGGGAACCAGAACAATTACGACGACGACCATCGCCATCGGGTCTAGGGTCAGCCCGCCCTTCGCTATCCAGTCGAACGCCTGTAGCCCGCTCTTGAAGGGAATGACCAGCCCGATAATGGAGAGGATGCTACTGATGATACAGACCGATACCACCGCCCCGAACTTGCCCAGAACGATGTCGCGGCGCGACGCTGGGGAGACAAGCAGCGTTTCGAGAGTTCCTCGCTCCTTCTCCCCCGCCACCTGGTCGAACGCCGCGTATATCGCGCCGCTAAACGAAGCCATTATCAAAATGTAGGGCAACATCTGAACCAGAAAGAGCATGGCGCGTCCGCCGCCGCCGGGTATGCTCTGTTCGCTCATTTTATAGGGCGTGATGACCTCTGGATTCACGCCTCTCAGTTGTAAGCGTCTCTTCGCCTTGTCCGCGCCCTCTTTCTGAAAATACTCAAACAGTTTCCCCATCCCTATCTGCGAACTCTGCTCTCCCTTGTCTACGATAGCCGTTATCTCAATGGGCTGTTCCATTGCATCATGCGTCTCTATCTCAGGGTCTATTTTCAGCCCGACGCTCACCTTGCGGTCTTTAATCAGTTGTGTAACCTCGCGCTCAGACTGAACTTTGGTTATCACGAATTGATTGGTCTTTTTAAGTTCAGTCTCTATTCCCGCTGTGGAGGCGCTACTGATAACTGCTACGGTAGTCTTTTCCGAATTCACCTGCTCCATCTGCCCCTGAACGCCCTTGCCAATAACCGCGAACATGAGGGGGGTGATGATAAGGGGACCCACAATGACGGACATACGGGTTCGCTTATCTCGGAATATCTCGCGCAACTCTTTTTTGAAGATGATAGGCACGCGACTGGAAAGCGAGGAACGAGAATCGCTCATAGAGAAGACTCCTTTTTGGACACGACAAAACCGTTATTTTGAACCAGAAACACGCCGACAAAGATGACCGCTACCGCCACGCACTCCCACGCCCCCAACTTTTCGCCCAAAATGAGCCACCCCAGTATAAAGGTGACGACGGTATTTATATAGCGGTGTAGCGAGAACAGCGCCAACGGTATGCGGGGCAGGCAGTAGACGTAACAACTATAGCCGAGCATAGACGGTATCAAAAGCAGATAGAAGAAAGGCTTGGCGACCTGCGGCGTAAAGCGCCATACCGCCCACTCTCCGCGTAGCGTTCCTATCAGCGTTACGCACACCCCCGCCGAAATCATCTGCCAAGCCGCTCCCATGAACGGGGAGACATCTAGTTGTAGGCGACGTATGCGGAGCGACCCGAATGCGATATTTATACAAGCCCCCTGCATAATGAGGCAACCTATCAGGATATGCGGGTTGAAACCTACCCCGACGATTTTAGGAGCGAGAAGACCGACCATCCCTGTAAAGCCTATCGCTAACCCTACGATATGCCTTGTAGAGAGCCTCTCGCCATGAGGTTTGAACGCCTCAATCCCAACCATCCAGAAGGGAGTAGCCGCCAGCATGAGCGAAAGCAGTCCGCTTGGGAGGGCGTAGACTGCGAAGGCGATGCAGACGTTCGTGAAGCCCTCAAGTTTTGCGCCGATAGCGAGGAGGGTGGCGAGCTGTTTTCGGTTGGGCAGTCTATCTTTGGCGAGAAGACAGACAACGAGCAGGAGTAGCCCCGCGCCGACTATGCGTAGCCCCGCAAACAGCAGGGGAGGCGCGTACTTCACGCCCTCTACGGTAGCTACAAAGCCTGTGCCCCATGCAAAACAGAGAAGCGCCCACGCGATATAGGCGCGGCGGCTATCCGATAGGTTCAATATGACTCCTCAAGCGAAGGCGAACTCTGGCGAGTCCGAGCTTAGGATGCCAGTCGTAGAGGGTAAACTGCTCGGTGGGTTCACGGAGGGAGCCGAGTTTCTTTTTGTAGTCGTCGCTCGAAGGAGGTTTGCTACTGTTGTGACTGTCTTTGCCCAGACGCTCTTCCAACTCTTTCAA